>QNDJ01000438.1 GCA_003644825.1 Candidatus Zhuqueibacterota bacterium
CTGTTTTTTTTCTTAAATCAATATTTAAGGGACTGGATTACTCTACAAAGAGATACAGGTCCCGCCATTCCTTTGATATAGAATCTGAAATCATTGAAAAGGAGTTAAAGGAACAAACCAGGAAAAAATCAGAATTATTTGATAAGGTTGCAAAATATTCCAGAGATAATCCATCAAAGATGGCATCACTGCTTAATAAATGGTTAATAGAAGAAGATGAGCGGAAAGAATAACAGGGAAAATTCTCAAATTAAACACTGGAATCACCCAGGGGGGAAGTTAGTTGAGCTGGGTGCAGAAAGGCTTTCTGATGCGGAACTTCTTGCCATTCTTATTTCAACAGGAATAAAAGAAAAATCTGCCGAAAAAATAGCAGAAGAAATCATTTCCAGATTTGGTTCTTTTAAAGGAATGGCAAACCAGCCTTTTGAGAAATTTCTCGGGATAAAAGGTATCGGAGAAGTAAAAATTATTAGAATAGCTGCTGCCTTTGAGATTGCAAGAAGAATTGTTAATGAAGTACTGAAAGAATATGAAAAAGACTGAAGAAAAAACCAAGAAGATAAGTATAACAAGCCCCTTTTCAACAAAAGCCCGTAAAACAGAAAGAACCGCTGTAGCAGTTCTAATGCACTGGATGAGAAATATCATCAAAGATAAAGGTATTGAACTTGGAATGCCTGATGTTGAAACAATAGGTGATGACAGGAAAATGCCCGATGCTGTTATATATGAATCAAGAAAAAGCCAGAATATACTATGTGTTATTGAAGTAAAACCCCCGTATTATGATGTTTTTAATGAAAAAGAATTAAAAGAACCTGCACGTAAAAAGGCTACTACAAGAAAAGCAAAATATTTTGCTGTTACGAATTTTAAAAGATTAATATGGTATAATACTGAAAAGGTAAATTCAATTAAACCAGAAGAGGAACAGATTGTTGAAAAATATTTGCTTTCAGAAATAGAAAATCTTGATAATTTAGAACACACAAAATATAGTGAATCAATTAAAAGAGAACTGGAAAGTTTTCTTTTAAAGCTATATAATGTTTATTCAGGTAAAGAATCGGAACCAAAACTTGCTGTTGATGAATTTCTCGTTTTCAGATTGCAGGAAAAAATAAATAGGCTTTCTGTATATTATAATAGAATTATAGAAGATTACTGTGGTAAAGACCCGTCTTTCTATTCAAAAATAAAAAGATGGTTTCTGGAACAAAACTGGAGTTTTACAGGGCAAATTGAAGAGCTTGAAAAAGTTGCAAGGCAAACAGCTTATCTTCTGGTTAATAAAATTCTTTTTTATAATCTGTTATATGCTAAGCGTCCACAGGAGTTAGATATTCTTAAAATTGATGATGGTATAACCAGGGGGTCGTTACTTCAAAAAATACTACAAGCATATTTTGAAGATGCATTAAATATTGATTATGAGACAATTTTTACCACTGATTTTATTGACAATATTGCCTTTCCCAAGGAAAAAGAGGTAGTTGAAGAAATAAAAGACTTAATTAAGATTTTAAACAGATATGATTTTTCTACTCTTGGGTATGATGTTATAGGGAAAATATTTGAAAAACTTATTCCATTTAAAGAAAGACATAATCTGGGACAATACTTTACAAATTCAAATGTAGTTGATTTGATTTTATCGTTTTGTTTAAATCACGAAGATGATATATTATTTGACCCTTCCTGCGGTGCAGGAACGTTTCTTGTAAGAGCATACCAGCATAAAAAACTTCTCAATCAAAGGCTCTCCCATGAAGAGATACTTGAAACCCTCTGGGGAACAGATATAGCTAAGTTTCCTGCTCATCTTGCAACCATCAATCTTGCGATTAATGACCTTGGTGTTGATAAAAACTATCCCAATATACTTCAGGAAGATTTTTTTACTCTTCTTGCTGGCAGAGAAGGATTTGAACCAGAAAAATGGCGAAAAGCAAGGGCAAAAACTCTTGGGGTTGATGTTAGAGAAATTTATTACCCGAGGTGGTTTGATGCAATAGTTGGTAATCCACCATATACCAGACAGGAAGAAATAAGCAAAATTTCCCCTGATGATGCTGAATATAAGAATAAACTTATAGAAAAAGCTCTGCTGGATGTTAACGGTGAGCGACTTGCGAGTATCGGAAAAAGGGCAGGTATTTACACTTATTTTTTTGTTCACGGAACCAAATTTTTAAAGGATAAGGGTTTTTTTGGTTTCATTGTTTCTAATTCATGGCTTGATGTTGAATACGGCAAGGAGCTGCAGAAGTTCTTTCTTGAAAATTATAAAATAATTGCAATAATTGAATCCAAAATTGAGAGATGGTTTGAAGAGGCAGATATTAACACATGTATTGTAGTTTTACAAAAGTGCAGAGATGAAGTTGAAAGGAATGAAAATTATGTTCGATTTGTTTATCTGAAGAAGCCTCTTGAGGATTTTATTCCTCCTGCAGGTGATACATGGGAAATGCAGGTTAAAAGATTTCAAGCTGTAAAGGAGTTTAAAAAGACAATTCTTGCTCATATTAATTTTTATGAGAATGAGGATTTCAGGATTTTTCCGAAAAAGCAGAAAGAACTCTGGGAAGAAGGATATAACATCGATGAAAAAATGTATGCAGGTGAAAAGTGGGGAAAATACATCAGAGCACCTGAAATATTTTTTAAAATTCTTAAAAAGGGTAAAGATAAATTTATTCCATTAAAAAGTATTGCTGAAATTCGTCGTGGTTTTACAAC
>QNDJ01000439.1 GCA_003644825.1 Candidatus Zhuqueibacterota bacterium
ATCCTGTACAATAAATTTTTACCTTGACAAGTTAGTAATATTAAATTAAATTTTGAAAATATAAAAGTTTACATATTTTTGAAAGGTAAATGATGATAATTAGGTGTTATGGTTCAAGAGGTTCTACCCCTGTTTCCGGGGAAGAATATTTAAAATATGGTGGTGATACTACTTGTGTAGAAATTAGAACTATAGAAGATGATATTATTATTGTAGATGCCGGCAGTGGAATAAGAAAATTAGGCAACAAACTTATAGAGGAAAAAATAAGAAATATCCATCTTATCTTTACACATGCTCACTGGGACCATTTAATGGGGCTTCCATTTTTTAAGCCGATTTATTTTAACAGTTCTAAAATTAACATTTATGGATGTCCCTTTACCCAGGAAAATGTAAAGGATATGGTTTCCTCTGTAATGAAACCCCCATTTTTCCCTGTGAAGTTCAGTGAAGTTAGTGCGGATATATCTTTGAAGGAAAATTGTAGAAGGTCTTTTAAAATAGGTTCAATAAAAATTGAATCAATCTTAATCAGTCATCCCAATCAGGGGCTGGGATACAAATTTATTGAGAGAGGTAAATGTTTTGTTTTTATACCTGATAATGAATTATCTTTTTTGCATCCTGGTGGCTTGGGATACAAAGACTATGTTGAATTCAGTTCAGGTGCCGATTTGTTAATTCACGATGCTGAATATACAGAGGAAGAATATAAAAGCAAAGTTAGCTGGGGGCACTCCATTTATACTGATGCTCTCAAACTTGCACTTGATGCAAAAGTTAAAAAATTCGGGCTTTTTCATCATAACCAGGATAGAGTAGACAATGAACTTGACTCAATGGTTGATAATTGTAAGAAATTAATTTTAGAAAAGGATTCAGAACTGGACTGCTTTGCAGTTTCAGATAAATTCGAAATCGAAATTTAGAAATGCTGGATGAAAAAGAAAAACTTCAGAAAATAATTGACCTTTCTACAGAGATTGCTCAGGTAAATGATCTGGATATATTACTTGAGAGGATTCTTTCGCTTGCACGAAATTTTGTTAATGCTGATGCAGGTTCAATTTATATTAAGGAAAATGGTAAACTTAAATTCAGTTATGCTCAAAATGATACTTTGAGCAAAAAATTACCCCCCGGAAAAAAACTTATTTATACCACATTTTCCCTTCCAATAGATAACAGCACAATTGCAGGTTATGTTGCTAATAATGATGTTACTCTTAATATTCCAGATGTATATCAGCTAAAGGATGATGTTCCTTTTCATTTCGGAAAAAAATTTGATGAGCTTACTGGATACAGAACCTGTTCTATGTTAACAACCCCTTTAAAAACAAGTACTGGAGTTATTGTTGGTGTTTTACAGATGATTAACGCAAGGGATAGTGATAACAGGGTTGTTCCTTTTTCGAAGGATGATGAACCTCTTGTTAACTACTTTGCCAGTAATGCTGCTATTGCTCTTGAAAGAGCCCAGATGACAAGAACGATTATTCTTAGAATGATCAGTATGGCTGAACTAAGAGACCCGAAAGAAACAGGTGCTCATGTAAATAGAGTAGCTTCGTATTCTGTTGAAATTTTTGAACACTGGGCTAAGAAAAAGGGAATGTCTGATGAAGAAATAAATAAAAAAAGGGACGTCCTCAGAATGGCAGCTATGCTTCATGATGTAGGAAAGGTTGCGATTTCTGATGTTATATTAAAAAAACCTGCAAGATTTACTCCTGAAGAGTATGAAATTATGAAACAGCATACTTTTATGGGAGCCAGATTATTTTCAAATCCATCATCGGAGTTTGACATAGCAGCTGCGGAAGTTGCACTGAATCATCATGAGCGCTGGGACGGAAAAGGATACCCGGGTCATATTAATGTTTTAACAGGTAAACCTCTGCCGGAATACCAGGATGAGAATGGAAAACCTATAGGTAAGAAGGGTAATGAGATTCCTTTATATGGCAGGATTGTAGCAATTGCGGATGTATATGATGCTCTTTCATCAAAAAGGGTGTATAAAGAACCCTGGGAACAGAGTCAGGTGCTCAAAATTATCAAAGAAGAAAAAGGAAAACAATTTGACCCGGATTTAGTTGATTCCTTTTTTAACTGCCTCGATGTGATTCAATCGATAACAGCAAAATATCCTGAATGAGTTTTTAGCAGGTATTAGTTATACATACCTGATTTTACCTATTTTATTGTTTTCAGCATCTGATTAATAAGGTTATAAACTTAGTATTTCCTGACTACGGAAAATATAATATTTAATGTACTAATAAGAGATTTAACTTCAATTCTTTAATCCCCTTAAAATTAGTTCAATAGGTATAATTTACTGATTTTTCATTCATTTTGATGTTTGTAAAATATGTATGTTATTGTGAGCCTCTAAGGGCGAAGCAATCTTTTCAGTAACTGGAAATATTATAAGATAGATAGAGCAGGTATCTACTCTATAAACTTGATTTATAAAACGCAATCATACGGTCAGGAAAAACACGAGAGAATAATTAGAGCAATCTGTGTAATTCGTTGTTTCCTTAAAAACAAGACCTCTGCCTTATTTCTTTATGTTATTCTTCAACCACTTTCTACCTGCACCTGACTTCAGGAAATTTTCACGCTTTCTTGCATCTGTATTTGAAAAAATGTCAACTCGAACTTTATTTTAAGCAAAAAAGGGATTTTCTTTTTCTTGCTATTTTTGTTTTTATTTGTTATAATTTATTTG
>QNDJ01000440.1 GCA_003644825.1 Candidatus Zhuqueibacterota bacterium
ACTATTAAAAAAATATATGGCAAAAAAACTAAAATATTTTTTATTGTTGGTTATGATACTATCATAAGAATTCTGGATAAAAAATATTATAAAAACAGAAAAAAATCCCTGGATAGATTATTCAACAGTTGTTTTATAATAGTCGCAAATAGAAATGATAGAACAATTGAAGATATCAAAGATCTTTTCAAAAAACCAGAAAATATACATTATAAAGACAAAATATATCTATTAAAACTATCTTCTTTTACAGCAAAAATTTCATCAACCCTTATCAGAGAAAATGTAAAAAAAAATAAACCCATTAATAAATATGCCCCATCTGAAGTTGTAAAATTCATTAAAGAGACAGGTCTTTATCTGGATGAAAACAACAATAAGACAAATCTGAAAAAGGTAAAATTACCTTCTTATAAATCAAGAAAAGAAAAAATGGTTCATCTGTTCAAAAGTCATTTATCAGACAATCTCTCTTCTTAACTCTGGTTTTATCTTTCTTCTAATAAATTTTCCTCTTCCTTTTTTACTGCAAAATTTACCTTTTTCAACAATTATTTCACCTCTTGAAATCACAAATTCAGGTAGTCCTTTAACCCTCATACCTTCTACAGGGCACCAATCTGTTTTCATATGGAGTGAATCTGAATTCAAAACAACTTCCTTATCCGGGTCCAGTATTACAAGGTCTGCATCACTCCTGATTGATATTATTCCTTTTCTTGGAAACATTCCAAAAAGTTTTGCAACATTTGTGCTTGTAATTTCAACCAATCGTTTCAGGGATATCTTTCTCTTTAAAACACCCTCAGTAAAAAGAATCGGAAGCCTTACCTCAACACCAGGAAGACCCTCTGGAACAAGATTGAAAGAATCCTTATTGGATAGTTTATCTTCCGAGTTGAATGCCATGTCATCAGAACTTACTACGGATATTCTTCCGTCATTCAACCCATTCCACAAAGAATCAATATCCAGCTTTTTTCTCAATGGTGGAGTACATATCCATTTCATTCCATCTTTCCTTTTATAAACATCTTCTGTCAGAACCAGATAATAGATGGAAGTTTCTGCAAATATAGGATATCCCATCCATTTTGCACTTCCTACTATCTCCACTGCTTCTTTTGTAGATAAATGGAAAAAATACAATGAAGTCCCTGCAGAATTAGCAAGAAATATAGACCTGTAAGCACATTCGGCTTCTGCTATATTAGGACTGCTTAAGGCATAATAAACTGCCGAAGTTTTACCATCCTTTAGAAATTTTCTAACATTATATTTTACTATATCATAGTTTTCAGAATGAACACCAACAATTCCACCGTACTTTCCGGTTTCCTTTAAAATTTCATAAAATGCCCCATTGTCCACCTGGATTCCATCTTCGTGAAAAATAAAAAAATATTTAAAACTCGGAACTCCATAACTGATTATCGAACCAATTTCATTTAAAACCTCGGCTGTAATGTCAGTAATAACACAATGAAATGAATAATCAATAACAGAGCCTTTCTTAGCTTTTTTTGTTAATTCCTCAACAGTATTTTTCAGACTTTCATTTTTCTTCTGTCTTGCAAAATCGATTATCGTGGTAACTCCGCCATAAGCCGCCGACACTGAACCTGAATAAAAATCATGAACAACTGGAGTATCTCTCCACTTACCGTTAAAATGAACGTTTGGGTCAATTAAACCGGGAATAATAATTTTATCCTTTGCATCTATTATAAAATCAGCTTTCCGATATTCAGAAAAATCACCAAAACCAGCGAATCGACCTTCTTCAATAAGAATATCAAATTTTGTTAATCCTGCAGGTGTTACTACACTGCCATTTTTAATAATTATTACAGGCAAGTCCATTCTCTACATCCTTCATAATTTTTGAATTCACTTCAACTTCTCACCAATCAATTTTCAGGATTAATGGATGGTTCACCTTTTATATTTTTAATTAACTCAATAGCATGTGTTACTTCTTCTTTTTTCCCGTGAATGTTCAACACAACCGAACCTTCAGAACCTCCAATTCCTCCAGATGATACATGAACTGCAATCACACTTGTTAAGACCTCAAGAGATTCTATTTCCGTTATAACTTTTGCCCCCGTTACGGGCATAAAACCAACATTTAAACCAGTTGAGTAAATTTGATTTTGCCTCAATTTAAAGCTTTCTGCTGCCTCATATACCGATGGTATTAATTTTTCAAGACCAACAGGAATAATAAAATGAGCACCAATCCCAAATATCGTTCCAATAACTTTTGCAACTGAGCCTCCTGTTTTGCTCGCAAGAAGAATACCTGCATTGCCATAAGGGTCAACTGCATTTGCTCCTTTAATTACAACATCATTAACATCAAATTCTTTGAGTATCTCATCAAGTTCTACATCTAATACTTTACCATTCCTAATTATATATGGTGGAATTCTTTCCTCCTTTTTATTTACTCCTAATTTCCCATTATGTATTTTTCCTGCAGCAAACCTATATTTTGAAATCTTAATACCAAGCAACTCTTCTACGACATAAGCATTTGTTGTGCTTCCAATAATCAGTATTTTTCCTTTTCTAAAAGCATTCTGTACCTCAGGAAGGTTTGCAACAGCTTTTCCTATTAGCCTCTTTGACTCAGCCGGCGTTAAAACAACAGTTGCAAGATAATCTCTATCCATTTTAAATAGTTCCTCCATTTTTTCCATTGATAATTTAAACCTTAAAAATGAAAATTCCAAAA
>QNDJ01000441.1 GCA_003644825.1 Candidatus Zhuqueibacterota bacterium
AATACGAATTTCTGAAACAAAAATACAAAATAAAATCCCGATAAGTATTAATAAATTAAACAGAAAAACATCAACCAGATAGAAAAAAAACCCCTTATCCAGTGAAAATAAGACTTTAGAATTAGAAGCCCATCTCTTTCTCTGGTTTAATAGGTCCCTTAATTTCTTCTCACCTTTAGTGGTAACAAAAGATTCAGGATAAAAATTAAATTTAATTTTCCAATCTGTCTTTTTTCTTATAATCTGCATCAAAAGAACATCATCGCCCGAAACTCTATCAAATATACTGTTAAAACCACCAACTTCCCAGAAAGCTTTTTTTCTATATGCAAGATTCTGACCTGAAACAGCAAAAGGAATACCAATACTAATGGAACCCGCCGCAGCTGTCATAAGAGAAAGAAAATCTAATTGTTGAATAATATTTAAAATATTAAATCTTTTTTCCCTTTCTACTTGAGAGAAACCTGCAACCATTCCTGTATTTTTAGTAAATCCAGAAATCATTGACTCTATCCAGCCTTTCTTAACCCTGCAATCAGCATCAGTTGTTAATATTATTTCACCTTTACTTTTTTCTATACCCAGTGTAATAGCCTGTTTTTTAGGCGAAAAACCTGGTTTATATCTATCCAATCTATACAAAAAGACATTTTTGTGTTTAGAACAAAAATCTTCAACAATCATCGAAGTGCTGTCAGAAGAATTATCATCTACAACTATAATTTCATAAAGTTCTTCAGGATATGTCTGTTTAATCAGGCATTCAAGACAATCCCGGATATTTTTCTCTTCATCTCTCACTGCAATAATAACTGAAACAAATTCTTTATTGTTCCATCTTTCAGTCTTCTTTCTGGATAAGCCTGCAAAAAATATAATACACATTATCAGGTAAACACTACCCGTTGCAATCAGAAAAGATAAAAAAATAAAATATACCATAGTTATATCCGACTCTTCAGGAGAAAGGCTAAGATAGACACCAATTATAAATCCTGAAGAACATTACAAGTTGAGTTCTAAAGAAAAATACAATCCAGTATTGCTGAAATTTCCTCTTGAAATACCTCTAATCAAATAATTCTTTGCTTTATAATGATTAAAATTCAACCTGAAAAAAAGGTTTCTAAGAAATTCATAGCTTAGTGATAGAGTTACTGTATTTTTCTTTTCGACTTCCCCTTCAAGAAAACCTATATAATTTCTATCACCGGGTTTATGAGGTTGATTAATGTTACCACCAACATTCTCATTATCGGTATTAGTTCCATGCCTTAAAAAAACAAAGGATAAATCAAGGAACATCCGTCTGGAAACATAGTAAGTTAAATTAATAATGTGTTCATCTGAATTTGGTGCCAATCTGTGTCCAAGACTCGTCGAAAAATGTTTGTAGACATTAATTGGATAAGTATGAGTATAAACAAAGGGTTTTATTCTAGTATATTCATATCGAATACTCAAATTTTCTATATTAAAAGGGTCAACATATAAAAATCCACCAAGAAATCCAAATTTGTTTCCATACCATTTCGTATTTAACCTTTTAATGAAAATATCATCAATCAAAAATTCACCGTATAATTTCAACTTTCTAACAAATAATAACTTACAGTCAAGCCCTATTAATGCATTATCCCTGTCTCCTAAATAATGCTCCGCTGACCTGAAAAACATTATAGGATTTAAATAACTTAATTCTAAATCCCTTCCTCCATAAACAACTGATTCCTGTAAACCTATCTGTATCTTTTTTGTTAGATTAATTTCCAATCTATGGGCGGAAATATATTTTGGTAATATATTCTCACAATTTTTTAAACATTCTGTTTGTTTGACGGGAGGATAAGACCGCAAAAATCCAGTAAAATATGTAAACTTTAATCTCCAGAACTCACATTGTAGTTTAAACATATCGTAAGAAGTAGCATAATCTGATAATAGAAGGTTACCATAATAGCCATACCCCCATCTATTTTTATCCTTGCCTATCTCCAGCGAAATCTTCGTTTTATTAAAATATAGGTAAGAATCCGTTTCATCATGGTAAATATAGTTACCATATCCATTAACATATCCATACCGTTCCTTTGTTATTCTGTACTTATCAGGGTAATATCTTGTTCCCCATTCCTTTGTATTAATAGCTTTAAAATAAAAACCTATATATTTACCCCAGAAACCCCAGAATTTTCCACCTGCAGTTAACTGATAAATTTTATCCTTTCTTGAAAGAGTATCAACAGAATTTATCTCTGAATCCCTCCTGAAAACAGGGTCAATAAATATTCTTATATTATTACTCTTAATTTCAAACATATTTCGGTTGTTCCTGTATATCCATCCGGGCAATCTGTTCTTAATCCTTTGTTTCCATTCTTCTTTCAATTCAATTGATTCTATTGGAAATCCTAAAACTGACAATTCTTCTCTAAATTCCTTTTTCAGGAAAATTAATTCTTCCCTTTCAACCTCTGTTAAATGTTCACCCTTTTGAACCTTTTTAATAACCTGAACAAGATATTTTGCAACCTCCATTCTGGTTAAAGGTTTTGTACCATCCTGAACTGAATTTATAACTCCTTTTGTCTCCAATCTCTCAATAAAAAAATAAACCCTGTGGCCAAGAGGAACATTAATAGTCTGAGAAAAAATTTGACCCGATAAAAACAAAATAATTACAAGAAAAAATATAGAAAATGATTTATAATACATTAAACTGAAATATAAAC
>QNDJ01000442.1 GCA_003644825.1 Candidatus Zhuqueibacterota bacterium
ATGGAAAGGAAATAGCCCTGACAACTGATGGGCATAAAGATTTAAGAAATGGTTTTCCGGACTGGGTTTATCCAGAGGAACTGGGGCAGTATGAGGCTTTCTGGTGGTCTCCTGATTCAAAAAAAATAGCTTTTATGCAGTTTGATGAAAGCCCGGTCAGGAAATATCCGATTGTTCATGATATCAGCCCTAAACCGATTCTGGAGATGCAGAGTTACCCTAAAGCTGGCGCAAATAATCCTATTATTAGATTTTTTATAGTTGACGTTGAATCCAGGAAAATAACCCGAATACATACAGGCATTGAAACAAATGTATACCTTTTCAGGGGGCAATGGACACCAGATGGAAAAGAGTTTACATACCAGAGGTTGAACAGAAGGCAGAACGTAATTGAATTGTTTGCTACCAATCCTAATACCGGCGAAACAAGAAGAATACTGAAGGATGAAGATAAGTGTTATATAAACACAAATTTTGACCTCAGGTTTCTGAAAAATGGTAAATTTATATGGACATCTGAAAGGAGCGGTTGGAAAGAAATATATTTGTATGATATGAACGGAAACTTAATAAAACAATTAACCAGTGCCAGGCTTCCTGTAGGTAATATTCTGGGTGTTGATGAAGATAACGAATGGGTATATTTTACAGGTTTCGAGAACAGAGGGCTTGAAACCCATCTGTACAGGGTAAAGCTTGATGGTTCAGGATTTACCCGTTTAACAGAGAAACCCGGCACTCATATTATAAGCCTTTCCCCGGGAGGTAAATATTACACCGATAGTTTTTCTTCTTTTGAAACACCCAGAAGAGTAACACTTCACAGAGGAGACGGAAAATTTTTGAGAGAACTCGGAAAATCTACAATTACTCAAGAGTTCAAAGATTTAAAGCTTATTAAACCTGAACATATTGTATTTAAGTCTGCTGATGGAAAAGAAGATCTTGATGGAATTGTATACAAACCTGCTAATTTTGATAAAAGTAAAAAGTATCCTCTTATTATGTCTGTTTATGGTGGTCCAAGGTCAAAAAGAATATTTAATAGATTTAATATGAATGATGGGAATCAAGCATTAGCCCAGCTTGGTTTTGTAGTTTTTTCTATAGACCACAGGGGTGTATCGAGGAGAGGAAAAGCTTTTGAGACTTATATGTATATGAAATTAGGACAGGTGGAACTTGCTGACCATGTAGCAGCAGTAAAATATATAACAAAAAGGCCTTATGTTGATGCAAAGAGGGTCGGGATTTTCGGTCATTCATATGGTGGTTACTTGACCTGTATAGCCCTATTGAAAGCACCGGATGTTTTTCAGGTTGGTGTTGCTGGTGCACCCGTTACCGACTGGAGAAACTATGACACTATATATACAGAAAGGTTTATGAGAAGACCCCAGGATAATCCTGATGGATACGAGAAAGGTTCATGTATGAATTATGCTAAAAATCTTAAAGGTCATCTTTTTATCAATCATGGGTGCGTTGATAATAATGTACATCCCGGAAACACTGTTCAACTTATACAGGCATTGTTAAAACATAACAAGAAATTTGACCTGATGATGTATCCTGAACAGAGACACGGAATTAGATTCGCTCGGTATGGTCAGGCTCGTATAGAATATTTCATCAAGCATTTAAAACCTGAAATTGAAGAATAAAAAAGATTTTCTATTCCTGATGGGGTTATAATTCCTGAACAGTGAATCTATTATCAGAATTCTATTCTGATGGTGAGTTGATGAAAAAATAGAAATTTTTCGTGTAAGTTAATAAATTAACAGAAGTTTGCTTCTCTTCTAATACTCAGAGTTCGTAATGATAGAATGTAGTATTAAAGATTGTTTTACTCTTTTTTGCAGTGAAGGATGAAGTATCAATACAAATTTATTTCAGGTTAAAGATAATCTCCGAAAAAAGGGTAATATTACTTTCTGTATAATCATCTTTTACAAAAATGTATGTATTGTAGTCTCTCCTCCATTTTAAGAAGGAGTATTCAAGGCCGATGTTGAGGTAGAATTTTGAAAATTTAACTGTTGTTCCGGTGGTAAAGAGATGTTTTATATTCTGTTCAGTATCTTTATAACTTAGAACTCTATTGTCTTTTCCTTCAGAGATGTTGGAAGCATATAGCTGGGGCAGGTATGCGTATCCAATCCTTATTGGCAGGTTTTTCCATTTAAAAGGGTATAATTCAATACCTGTTCTTATTATGAATATATCTTTCCAGTTTGGTTCTCCGCCAAATTCATAAAGGCATAATTTTACGTCTGATTTTTTATACTGTTGTTTTTCCAGGTCGAGATTAAATTTCCAGTTCTTATATCCTTTAAAACAGATACCAGCTCCAATAATCAGGGGCATATTCCACTTTGTTTGATTATAGTTCGGAAATAGATATTCAAATGTTCTTATTTCAGATATACTTTTCTTAACTTTAACATTCATTTTATAGGGTGATTCAAGTATGAAGCCTAAATTGATTTTTTTTCTTTTAAATATTAAACCAATTCTGAAATTCATTCCATTGAGGCTATTTTCCAGTGATGCCCATTTATCTGAATCCCTTCCATGGTTATCGCCCTTGATTTTACTGGTAATTATACCGGAATATCTGTAGAAGTTTATCCCAATTAGAATGTTATTTTTTAATTTAAAGCCAGATGATAATGTTAAGGCATATACACTTCCATAAGTATTATGGTGAAACATACAGCTCCAGGTA
>QNDJ01000443.1 GCA_003644825.1 Candidatus Zhuqueibacterota bacterium
ATGCTACCATTTCTTTCAGGTTTTAAAAATATTTATTAAGATTTTAAGTTTAAGAAGATGAGGTTTAATTAAGTTTCTCTTGTTGAATCAGGGAGTGTATAATTGGAGGAAAGAATAGGAGATAAAATAACAAGGTTTTTTGTTATACGCTCAATTGAGTATAGAGCAGGCAAAACTGGTTCAGGAGGATATGTTGTTACAGAGTTTGGTGATAAAAATGGGAGAATTTCGGGGTATATCTGGGATGATGCTGAAAAAGTAATAAAAGAGTATAAAACAGGAGATATTGTGAAAATAAGGGGTACTCTTGAAATATATAAAGATAAAAAGAGAATTTCTGTCGATAGAATCAGGAAGTTGAAAGAAGGAGACCCCGTAAAGTGGTATGATTTTGTTCCTCAATATGAAGGCAACATCGATAAATTAAAGAATGATTTTCTTGAAGAAGTAAATTCTATTAAAAATCCTTTTCTAAAAGAACTTCTTGATTCTTTTTTTAAAGAGGAGAAATTTTTCAAAGATTTTTGTATTGCACCCGGTGGTAAATTATGGCATCACTGTTATACAGGAGGGTTATTGGAGCACACTTTAAGTGTTGTTAAAATATGTAAGAAAGTTGCTGAAATTTATAAAAATGTTGATGTAGAACTTTTAATTGTAGGGGCTATTTTGCATGACATAGGGAAAGTTAGAGAATATAACATAACGCCTTTTATTGATTATTCAGATGAAGGAAGATTGTTGGGTCATATTGTAATGGGTATGAGTATGGTTGAAGAGAAAATAAAAATTATAAGAGATTTCCCTGAAGAGTTGAAAAAAAGAATCTTGCATATGATTTTAAGCCATCAGGGGACGCTGGAAAATGGTTCTCCTGTAGTTCCTATGACCCTTGAAGCTATTATACTTCATAATGTTGAAAACCTCGATTCTAAAGCAAATGCATACACCAGAATAATTAAAAATGAAAATGAACCGGGCAAAAAATGGAGCAGGTACGTGAATCTCATTGACCGATTTATATATTTTGGTGATGAGGATAAAGAAGAATAATCTCATAGAGATTTGGTTAAATTTTATTATATTATTTCATAATATAGAATTAATTTTATCAAGAGTTTCCTCAAGAGCTTTTGATTTTAATGAGCGGATTGATTTTCCTGGAATGCCTATCCAATCAGGATAAACATTAATTCTGGAAAGGGCAGATTTTAATTCCTCCATAAAAACACCCATTCCTGAAACAAATTCTATGTCTCTGGGGAATTCTTTTTTACCTTTTACATTTTCTTTCCATTTTCCAACAAGGTCAATTCCGCAGGTTGGACTTCCCTCGGCTCCAATAATTGCTGAAATTTTATAACCTTTTTTGATATACCAGTTTAATGTACGAGTAATTTCTTCTGCCAGGTTGTGATAGATTTCACGAATTTTCGGGTGTTCATAAGATTCTTTTGGCAATGCCTTTCTAAAGATTCCCGAGAGCTCGATTTCAGGGCAGGGTATTTGAAAAATACCAACCCCTTTTTTTATAAGTAGCTCAATAACTTCCTGTTCAACTCCAGGATACATAGCAAGATTATCCTCAAGAGAATGAACATTAAGTATACAATGAGAAACAACTACAATTTTACCACTTCGTTTATCTGACATAACAAAACCAGTATTGAATATTATTGTTTACAATTTATAATTTTTTATTAATCAAGGCTTTTGCCAAAATATAATTTTATTATTTTTTTATCACTCCTAAAATCTTTTTCATCAATTCAGGGTCATCTGGAAATATTTTTGATTTTGGGAGTCGTTTTAGTAATTCTGCCCATATTGGTTCTTTTTCAAATACGGTTTTAAATAGGGGTAATGATTCGTTTACTTTGCCGACAGCTGCCATTGTTTCAGCTCTCCAGAACAGCATTTCTATATTTTCTGGAACCATTTCAGAAGCAGTCTTATACTCCTTTAATGCTTTATCAATTTCATTGTTTCCGAGATATTCATCTCCTTTATTCATATGGTTATAAGCTCTATAAAGGTGAACAATTCTTTTTAATTCTTTTATGGGTTCAGGATTATCATCGATTCTGATGTCGATCACCTTATCTTTCCATATATTTCCAGTACTCACAGGTTTAACGACAAGAATGGCAGCAGATTGTTTTCCTCTGATATCTCCGCCTTCGGATTGAGCTGCTTCAAGGGCAGATACAAGTTTGTCTATAAGGTCTCCTTCAGTGGATTGATAAGCTTTTGCCATTGCATTCCATACAGTATTTTTCAACATCATATTTGCCTGACAGGAAAATTGGTTTCCTGTTGTGTGGCCTGCTTCAGCTATACATAGTTTACCAGTATGGACTGCAACTCTTCCTCTGGAATCTACCATTGCAACCTGTCTGTAATCGGCTTGTGGGTCAACAGACAAAAGGGCTTTTAATGCTTCTTCTGCAGTTTTACCACTTTTCATAAGCCGTAAGCCCAGAGGCCCATAAGCAGGTTCTACAATTGATTGAGTTGCTACAGCACCAACCCCTGCTTCTGCCCAGCTTACAACTGTACCCACAGAAAACCAGTGGGATTGAACTGCTACTCCCATTTCTCCTGTTTCAGGGTCTCTTGCGACAATTGAAAAAGTATGAGCAGGAGTCTTATTTATGAAAAGGTTTTTTGATTGACCGTAGGTTATTGATGAAATCAATATTGAAAATAATATATAAAAAATTATCC
>QNDJ01000444.1 GCA_003644825.1 Candidatus Zhuqueibacterota bacterium
ATTGAAGGGGTTAGGGTAATTCTGAAAAATTATATTATTTTCAGGAATCCTTATTTCCTTTAATTCTTTATAATCAGTAAAGTTCAGGGTGTTTTTTGACTTTACGGTCACATCGTCGATATAGAACCCCTCAGCAGGAGGGTTATTATCACTATAAAACCTGAATCTGATTTTTATTTTCTTCCCCGGCTGAAAATCTGACAGGTCATAATTATCTTCAATCCATTCATTTCCAATGGGCAGGTTGTTAAGGGCACCACCACTACCAATGAAATCGAGAACCATCCATCCATTACCATCATTAATTTCAACATATATTCCATTTACTCCATAAGTAGCTACTTCATACCAGTGCCAGAAGCTTAAGACTGAATTCGGTTCAACAATAATCTCAGTCGATTCAAGATAACTGTTTGATGATTTTTCATATTTCATTGTAGATTCATTACCACAATACCAGCTATACTTTCCAGAATGTTTTCTTTTCTGGGTTATGTGCCAGTTATCCTTTATGCCTTTATGAATCCAGTTTTCTGTTCCATTTTCCATATCATCAAAAAATCCAGTATTTCCTATTGATATATTTATCTCTTTTTTGATAGAGTATTCATTTTCTATATTTATTTTTAAAGTGGCTTTCGTGAAGTATGGTGCAGAACACTCTGGATTAACATAGAATAACAGGCTCCCTGTGAAAGTTGAATCTTCAGGCAGGTTCTTAATAAAAATGTCTGGCTCCGGAAATGAACTCAATACATCAGGTTCATCAGGTATTAAAGATATTAAGGTATTTTTAGCGTTTATCAGTCCTGTATTTTTTATGGTTAAAATTACCTCTCCAATATCACCGGGGTCAATCCAGTTATTTGAATTCTTCATTAATCTGTCGTCAATTTTAATGTTTACAAGGCTTAACTCAGGGCTCAATGAATACAAAGAGAGCGGGTATTCAGGCAAATTTATTCCTTCTGATTCCAGTCTTAAAAACAATGATAAAGGCTCCTTCTTATTTCCCTTATATGCAGGAGTTTTGAACTTTAGTCCTTTCTCAATTTTAAGAGATTCACCAGAAATAAGGTCTCCACAATCAACGGTGGAATCTATTAACAGAACAGAAGGGTTTTTTGTCTCTAAAAAGGCTTTAATATTATGTAATGTATTTTCACTGCAGTTCTTCAGTGTAAATTTTATTTCAATTTCCTCATCTGGATTTATTATATTATCATTATTTCCTTTAAGTTCTTTGATGTCGTAATTTTCAAGAGAAATGTATGCTCCTTCATTAAAAACAAGAATTGAATCCAGAAAGGGTAAGAAATTATGAGCTGTTACAGTAATATACATATAACCTGGAGTTAATGATGATAATTTAAAATTAAATTCACCATTCATATCAGTTAACCCTTTTGCATATACTTCATTTTCTTTCATTATACATACGAGAGCATCATTTATATCTTTGCCATTATGATTAAGAACATAAACAGGCAGGGTTAACTTTTGAGTCGGGATTTTTGGAGGAAAATTGACCTGCATAATTCCTGGATTTGATGTCCACACAGGCATTTCCGGGTCACCTAACAGGTTCAACTGAAACTGGTGCCATCTGTATACATTTTCGGTACGAGAACGATCTGCAAAATGTGCTTTCACGGCTGCAAGGGTTTCCCCGATATGAAAAATGTTCTCTTTAAATAGATACCTGTAGAACTGTTGATCAAACCTGTTTGAGTACCCGAAGGCCGGATTCCCTGGAGAACCCCAACCATACCTTGAATTTCCAATAAAGGCTACTCCGCCCCCGGAAGGTGCACATATAAATTGTTCTCCCATACAGTTTCTATCAAAAGCTCCAGGCCAGCATCCAATTGAGTACAGGATAGAATATTTTGGTGCGTTTCTCAATGTGTAAAAGTCTGCTCTATGTAAACTACCTTCGCCAACACTTATTACCGAGTACCATGCATGACCATCATGATTTATAAAGTGATACCCCCTGTTCATCTCATATAATACAGAGTAAGTATTTTCATTGCCAAGAGATTCATATAATTTCTTAACAGGAAGGAAAATTGCCGGAAAGAAGTTGTTTTCAATTAAGTTTTTCCCGATTCCCCCATCAGTTAATGGAGTTCTCCATAGAATTTCAGCAAGAAAAAGAGCTTTTGTCTGATAATCAGTCGGTGGAGATATTTCATAAGTTAGAACTTTTTTTATAAAATTCTCAGCTTCTTCAGGATTCTCCACAGAAGCTCTTCCTATGAATACTTCTGGATAAAGGTCAATATTATCGGTAATCTCACCATAGATTTTGTTATTGTTTTCGTCCCAGTTTCCATCAAGGTCTGCATAATACAGGTCACAGGGTATGTCATTATCGCCGGGGCGCCCCAGTTCACAATCCATAGCATAGGCTTTTCTATCGGGTATAATATTTGTATCTCCACCAAGCAGTACCCATTCTGTTCCCAGTTCTATGTACGCAAATTTAATAAAATTACGTACTTTTTCCTGCAGGTCTGTTCCATCAAAATTTGAACCAATCCAGTCAGTAGTAAATATTTTCGCTTTAATTCCTTTTCTTGTTTTCCAGTTAGCGAGTTTTTGAAAAATAGATGATAACTCAGAATCGGTAATTATTATATAAAGTATTCTGTCCGAATCAATTTGAAAATCAATTTCTTTTCTCAGGTTTTTATTATCATTAAATATATTC
>QNDJ01000445.1 GCA_003644825.1 Candidatus Zhuqueibacterota bacterium
AAGTTAACCTGTTCCGTATGTCTGTAATAAAGAAGTTGATAATAGAATTACTGGAAAACATAAAGATTAAGAGGTGTATGTGTATGAGATTAAGATTGTTTTTGTCAGTTGTTTTATTGCTGATTTTACCTGTTAAATTGTTATCTTATCAGAATTCTAAAAGTCTGGAAAATTCAGGCGTTGTTAATATTATGAAAATTGAGGAGAAAATAAATATCGATGGAAAACTCAATGAACCGGTATGGAAAAAAGCACCTAAAATTGAGTTGAATTATGAAATTTCACCGGGTGATAACGTTCCACCGGAAGTAAAAACAGAAGCTTTTTTCCTGTATGATGATAATAGTTTATACATTGGTTTCATCTGTTATGAGAAAGATATGAAAAAGTTAAGGGCTCATATTTCAGAAAGAGATAAACTACCTAACGATGATTTAACAGGACTTTTCCTTGACACTTTTAATGACCAGAAAAAAGCCTATGTTTTTGCAGTGAATCCCTATGGTATTCAGATAGATGAGACCTGGACATCGGATAATGAAGATATAACCTATGATATGTTGTGGAATTCAGCCGGAAAAATTTTAAAGGATAGATGGACAGTAGAGATAGAAATTCCTTTTAAAAGTATAAGTTTTCCAGAAAAGGAAACCCAGGTATGGAGAATGCATGTTATGAGGATAAGGCCTCGTTCCAGCAGGGAACAGATTTCCTGGATGAAGATTGACAGGGATAACCCCAATTCGTTAGGACAGGCAGGATTGTTAAAAGGGATAAGAAATATAAAAAGAGGCAAGTATATCTATATTCTTCCTTATTCAGCCGGGGCAAGGAAAAGTCAAAAAGAGGATTATGATTCTCCTTCTTCTAATTTTGTAAATAATAGAGTAAAAGGGGATGCAGGTGTTGGTTTTAAGTATGGGTTGTCTTCAAATTTGAATCTTGATGTTGTTTTAAATCCTGATTTCAGCCAGGTCGAGTCTGATGCAACTCAGATTGATGTAAATACAACCTTTGCTCTGTATTATCCTGAAAAGAGGCCTTTTTTTCAGGAAGGTAATGAAATCTTTCAGACACATCTGGGAAGAAGTCTTTTTTATTCGAGAACGATTAATAATCCCCTGTTAGCTGTAAAATTGACCGGTAAAGTCGGGAAAGTAAAAATGGGATATATTTCTGCTTACGATGAGAACTCTCCTTACATAATTCCTTTTGAGGAAAAGAGCAGGTCAATTCCTTCTAATAGGAAGTCTTTTTCAAATATTTTAAGGTTAAAGTATGATTTAGGTGGTGAATCGTATATAGGTTCAATTATTACTGACAGAGAAGAAAGAAATGCTGTTAACAGAGTTGGTGGAATAGATGCCCGGTTTAACATTAAAAAAAATTACTACTGGGAGTTTCAGCTTGTCGGGAGTAATACTAAAGAGCCAGACAACCCGAAATTATATGAGGATGATGATCTATTTTCCAGAGATAAGAAAACAGCAACTTTTGACGGTGAGCAATTTTCAGGAATAGTTTTTTACACGAAATTTAGAAGAAGAGCAAGACATTTCAACTATTTTTTACAGTATGAAGATTATTCACCATCTTTCAGGGCATATAATGGTTTTGTTAATAGTAACAACTTCCGATATTATGAGATTAATGCAGATATTAATTTTTATCCAGATAATAAGATACTTGATTTTTTCAATTTTTCACCTAGGTTTTCTCAAACATATAACCACCAGAACCAGTTAAAAAATAGTAAATACGACGCAGGTGTTTTCTTAAGGATGAAGAAGCAAATGTCATTATACCTTGGTTATACATATCGACATAGAAGATTTAGAAATATAATGTTTAAAGATTTATATAACCTTGTTTTGTTTTTGAATGGTGAACCAAATAAATATTTCAATTTTAGTATTGTAAACAATTTTGGTAGAGATATTTATCAAACTACAGATAATCCCAGAAGAGCCTTTTCAAAATATTTTCAGTTTTCATTTACATTGAGGCCGTTAAGTAATGTGAGTATAGATAATAATTATACACATTACAGTCTGGATGAATTGAATTCTGAAGGCAACATATTTAATGGTTATACTTTAAGAAATACTGTAAATTATCAGATTACAAGGAATTTGTATTTCAGGCTTGTTACCCAGTATAATTCATTTTCCAGGAAATACCAGTTTGATCCTCTAATCAGATATAAACTGAATCCTTTTACCATCTTTTATATAGGTTCCACAAATGATTTAAAGAAGTTTGAAGAACCCTACGGCTTCAGATACCTTGAGAGGCAGTATTTTATAAAGTTGCAATATCTTTTTCAGATATAGAAATAACAATATGATATAGTGTTAAAAATTTTATTAAATATTCAGGGGCTTTTCATAAAGTTAGTTTTTTAAATCAAAAGAGTATATATTTATGCAGTTATTGACTTTATAGTTTTGGTTTATTTTCTTATGCTGCCCCGTGTTGAGCTCTATATTATTTATTTTACTATAAACATCTCATTCCTGACAGGGTCTAATAGAAACATCGAATTGTGTTAATTTTTCAAATTATATAAGAACCAGTTTCTTCAGAGATTTCAGAAATATTCTGGCCACCACCAGGATTCTATTCTGGTAATTTAATATTAGTAAATATTCAAAAACGATGGTGTATTAATCTTTCTGAACCATATGGGTATGGCCGATGAG
>QNDJ01000446.1 GCA_003644825.1 Candidatus Zhuqueibacterota bacterium
ATACAGAGCTTTTGAATACAGATTCTGGTTCTACAAAAGATGTTTTCTGGGTTAAATGTAAAATTAATTTTTTATATTTTCTTTTTAAAAGAGGTATATTTAAAAAGGTTGGGGTAATTTTAAAAGACCCTGCTACTATTGAAAGGTGTAGAATTTTTCTATCAACTCTTAAAGGTGTTCTTTCTTTTTTAAAATTTGATTTTGCAGAAGCTAATGATATTAGTAGAATAAAGGAACTTTCAGAAAAGTCTGACTGTATTGTAATTTCTCCTCTATGTGTACAGGAAGTAACCCCTCTAATTAGAGACCAATCAAAAATTGTTTCTCTCGGTAATTTTATTGAGGAAAACTCTATTCAAAAACTTAAAATAACTCTTCTTTTAATCTCAGGGATTTAAAAATATAGAACAGTTTAAAATAATAATTTTAATTGTTCCATTGACAAATCTTTTTTTTCTTTTAATTTAGAAATGTAATTTATAACAATCATTGGTGTTGTATATATAATTTTTCCTATCGTTCTCTGTTATATTAAGGTGCAGAATTTTACCTGTCCGTATGTGTTTCATTATCTTGAGCAGGATTTGAATTAAGAATGATAATGACGAGAATATTATATTTTGAAGTTTGAAAAACGGTGAATTGCAGGTTAATTTTGCCTTTGATTGAACCACATTGATAGACCTTTTAAAAGTTTTTCCACCAATTTATATGAGAGAATATATTCAGTCATATTACCTTAATTACACAGGTAAAAACTATATATTTTAGTATTTCTTCAATGTCTGGCAAATCAAACACTATTTGAGAAGGAGAAAACATAAATTTAGAAAAAGAATCGAATAAAAGTATGAAAACATTTCAAATGGGAAAAACAGAGTATTTTGATGTAGAAAAAGAGTTACCATCGACTTTTAATAAAAATAAGCTATGGATTTATGAAAATGAAGAAGTATTTCGTTTGTTAGTTGAAAACAGTAGAGATCTTATTTCAATTATAAATAAGGATGGTATCATAAGTTACATAAGTCCATCCTGTAAAAAGTTACTGGGTTATTCATATAAAGATATAGTTGGTAAGGGTGTATTTAATGTTGTGCACAATGATGATATTCCGAAAGTAAGTGAAGTTTTTAGTTATCTAATCAGGAATCCTGATGATTTCTTGACAACAGAACTGCGAATTCTTGATAAAGATAAAACAAGCCGAAATATTGAGTTCATTATTAAAAATTTTATCCGTAATCCAGATGTTAATGGTGTTTTATGTATTGGTCATGATATTACTGAATGGAAAAAGGAGAAACAAAAATTAAAAAATCTTGAGGAGCAACTGTATCATGCTCAGAAAATGGAAGCGATTGGTAGACTTGTTACCGGGATTTCTCATGATTTTAAAAATATTTTGTCAGTGATAATGGGGTATTCTGAAGTATTAAAATTAAAATTTGATGATGATTCAACAAAAGAAGGAAAAGCTTTACTGGCAATACTGAAAAATGCTGAAAGAGCATCAAAACTGATAGAACAGCTTATTAGTATTGCAAAAGAAGAAAAGTATAATCCTGTAATTCTAAATATGAATAATGAAATTAAACTTGTAATGAGTGTGTTTGAGAAGGTTTTTGAAAAAAATATTGATATTGTGTATGACTTTGCTGAAAATCTTTTCAATATTGAAGCCGATAGAAGTCAAATTGATCAGGTTATTATGAATCTTGTAATAAATGCAAAGGATGCTATGCCAGATGGGGGCAAATTAACCTTTAAAACTGAAAATATTTTTATTGGTGAGGATTATAAAGAGAAATATTTTGAATTTAAACAAAATTTGTATATAAAAGTTTCTGTATCAGATACAGGAACTGGAATACCAGATAAGATTAAGGATAAAATATTTAAACCATTTTTTACAACAAAAGGAAAAAGAAAAGGAACAGGTTTAGGACTTACAACTGTTTATAGAATTATAGAAAATCACGGTGGAAACATATATTTCCATAGTAAAGAAGGTAAAGGAACAACTTTTAATTTTTATCTTCCTGCAACGAGTAAAGATATTACCGGAAATTCGACAGTTGATTATAAACTTATGAAGGGAAACGGAACTATTCTTTTTATTGATGATGAAAAATGTATAAGAGACATAGCGAAAATTCAGTTGGAATATCTTGGATATAAAGTATTGCTTGCAAGCGATGGGATTGAGGCTATTAAAATATTTAGTGAAAACAAGAATAAAGTTGACCTGGTTTTACTGGATATAATGATGCCAAATATGAATGGAGAAAAAATTTTTCAGGAACTTAAAAAAATCAAACAGGAAATAAAAGTTTTATTGATAAGCGGATATAGTGAGAATGATATAGAATCAGAAATTTTAAATAAATGTTCTTTAGGATTTATACAAAAACCATTTACATTTACAGAATTATCCAGAGCTGTTTATGGGGCATTAATGTAAAAATTTTAAAATTTGAATTATGAGCTTCATAATGTAATAACAAAGAACTTATTTTACATTGAATAGACTATTACATATGCATAAACAGGAAGAGGTGTCAAGGAGTCCTTAACCCCCAGTTTTTCTTTCTGAGAATTAATAAATCTTCCTTTAAATATTATTTAATAGTATTAATCTATTATTCATATTCAAGAATTATGATTGATATTATTAATAGAAAAGGAATATTCTTAAAT
>QNDJ01000447.1 GCA_003644825.1 Candidatus Zhuqueibacterota bacterium
AAGCAGTTCAGGTCTGCAATTATATTTTTTCTTGGGGATTGTTACTTTCAGAAAGGAGATAATAAAACTTCAAGAGAGTTTTTTCTTAGAATAATAAGAGATTATAAAGATTCACCATCTTATGGGGAAGCCCTGAATTCTCTGGGTTGGACATATCTGAATGAAAAAGATTATCAGAATGCAGCCGATATTTTTTCCAAAGTATATGCTTTAAATCCATCAAGTGAATTATCTCAGAATGGTTTATATTACTGGGGTATATCTTTAAGTGAAGCTGGTAACAGAGCAGAGGCGAGAAAAAAGATGCAGATGCTGGTAGATAAATTTCCAGAGAGTAAATATGCCCCCGATGCATTATATTTTTTAGGTATTGATTACCTCGATACGGGGGATTTTCAGATTGCCCTGGATAAGTTTCTGATGTTCATAGAAAGATATAAAAATCACAAACTTTTTTACAAAGCAAACTTAATGGCAGGTGAATCCTTTGTTGCTTTAAATAAATATGAAGAATCTTTACCTTATTATAAAGAGGTTGTGAATAATGCAAAAGATGTTACCCTTGTATCAACTGCATTATATAAGCTTGGAATAAGCTACTTTAAATTAAAGAAGTATGAAAATAGTATAGAGGTGTTCAAGAGGTTCACCCGGAAGTTTCCTGCAGATAAAAATGCACCAGATGGGTTTTTCTGGATTGGTGAAGGTTATTATCTTATTGGGGACTACAAGAATGCTATTGCTAATTACACTGTTGTAATAGAGAAATATAAGATAAGTAATAGGGTTCATGATGCCTACTATAGCCGGGGGTATAGTTATTTTAAGTTAAAAGATTATCAGAATGCAGCCTCAGATTTTTCTGCTATTATAAAGGCTTTTCCCAATAGCAGATATTATATAGATGCGAATTTCAGGCTTGGTGATTCTTATTATTCATTGAAAAAGTTTAACCTTGCACTAACAGCATATAACCGTGTTGCAAATACTACTACCGATCTTAAAGAGCGAATCAAAGCCAATTATCGGATTGCCCAAGCTCTGTTAAAGAATAAAAAGTACGATGAAGCTATTCAGGGGTTTTCAAAAATAATTATTAATTATCCTAATAGCGAATTTGCAGATGATTCAAGGTATATGATAGGTTCAGTATATTTCACTATTGGTAATTTCAAAGAAGCAATATCGGAATATGAAAAATTGATGAGTCAGTACCCTGATAGTAAATATATTCCTGAAGCAATTTACGGTATTGCTGATTCCTATTTTAATTTGAAAGAGTTTAATAAATCAATTGAGTACTATCAGCGAATAGTTGATGAATATCCTGAAAGTGAGCTTGTTGTTGATGCAATAAGCGGTCTCCAGTGGTGTTATAAAAGTTTGGGTAAAGTTGATGAAGCAGTTAAAATTGCAGAAAAGTATTTAAATGTTAATTCTACTTCTTCGAAAGCTGATAATCTTCAAATGAGGAAGGCAGATTTGTATTATTCATCAGGTTCTTTTAGAAAAGCTATAGATGAATATAAATTGCTGATAGAGAGATTTCCTGAAAGTAATTTAATTCCTGAGGCATATTTCAGGATAGGTAGTGCAGAACAACAGCTCGGAGAAACAGAAGAGGCTATTAGAAATTTCTGGACAATATTCCAGAAGTTTCCCGTGAATAATTATGCAATCGAGGCTTTAATAAAACTTGGTAATATTTACAGCCTTAATGGCGAGTATCCTGCAGCTATAGATACGTATACTGATTTAATTAAAAATTATCCTGAGTCGGAGCTTGCTAATGAGGCTTATTATGAACGTGGCTTTGCCCAGGAACGACTTGGTAGAATCGAAGAAGCAAAAAATGATTATACAACTCTCATTGTTAAAGCTACTAATAACGTTTTTGCTCATAAAGCGAGAAATAACCTTGGAAAAATATATGTAAATGAAGGTTTTTATGAGAAGGGAATTCAGTTGTTTCAAGAGGTTGTTGAAAGCAGAATTGACGAAACGGCTGCTGAGGCTCAATTTAACATTGCTGAAGCTTATAAAGCTCAAAATAAATTGAAACAGGCAAGAGAAAATTTTTTAAAGGTAAAATATATTTATCCTGCATTTGATACCTGGGTAAGTAGAGCTACTATTGAGGCGGGAAATTTGTATATGGAAGAAAAAAACTGGGCTGAAGCAAGAAGAATGTTTGAATTTGTTTTAAAACGTCATAAGGATGATGAATTCGGGAGAATTGCAAAGGAAAAACTTAAATTAATTGAAAACCGTTAATTATATATTCTTCGATATAAGATGTTAAAATTTAAGGTATTAATTTTTTGTTGTTTAGCTGGAGGGATTTTCACGGGTTGTTTGCAATCTTTCTGTCAGGAAAAAAAAGAACCACCACCCCCTAAGACTGTGGTTGCTGATTCTATCAAAGCTAAAACTTCAGCTATCAGGGAAACTCCACTTCCCACTATTAATCTAAAGGAAATTGTAATTACAGGAAGAAGTAAAGTTGAAGTTCTTGAATCCAGCAAAATTTCGATTAATCCTGAAAATAAGTTTTTTAAAGTATCTTTTTCACCACTTGAAGGTAGAATATTTAGAAAACCGGAACCTTTAAAATACGGTAAAAAAGAAAAAATAGTAGAAGTACCGATTTCAGGAAAGGGAAATGAAGCATATTTCAGTTTTGGGAGATATGTTAATAT
>QNDJ01000448.1 GCA_003644825.1 Candidatus Zhuqueibacterota bacterium
TACAATTACCGATAAAAATAATATTAAGGAAACATTTACAATTAGAACCTTTGATAATGAACCTGTGATTCGAGTTGGGCTCGAAAGTGGAAATATGAACATAGATTTCAGAATGAACGGAACTTATGATATTATTGATGAAAATGATAATGTCTTAATGGAAAACGTTAAGTCAAAACTTAAATGGAGGGTAAAAATCTTAGAAAGTACCGGTGCTACTTTCTCTTACAGTATCTTACTGAAAGAATTTTTCAGTGAAGATGATTGTATGAATGAACTCCTGGAACTTCGAAAGAAAGGATACGATGTAAGAAAAAAAGAAGTTGGTTGTATTTTATATATTAATGGTTCAAGAATAAACAATAATCTTAGATATCAGCTTATATGTGGAAAATGGGAGGATAAAGATTTTGCTGAAAAAGAAATGAAAAAATTTAAAGAAAAATATGAATGTAGAATTATCAAAGAGAAAATTTCTGAATCCGAAGGAAAACTTGAGCTATTCGATTCAGAATATGATAGGTCTGCTGAAATTATGAATACACTTAAACTCATACCAAAATCAGAAGATTCAAGTGTTACTATATATGACGTTTATTGTAAAAAAGGAAACCATAACGGTAGAAAAGAAAAAAGAAAACTCAAGGGAATTGTCGAAATAAAAGTTGATAATAAAGGAGAACTAACAGTTATATCAACAATATCTTTAGAGGATTATATTATCGGACTGGTTTCGTGTATGATGTCGCCCGATTTTCCATTAGAATCTTTAAAAGCACAGGCAATTGCAACAAGAAGTAAAATAATCTCAACTTATGGATTAAAACATCTGAATGACAATTATGATTTTTGTTCTTCTGAACATTGTGAATTGTATAAAGGAATATACAGTCTCAACGATAATGTAAGAATTGCAGTTAAAGAAACAAAAGGCAAGGTGTTAATGCACAATGGTAATGCATGCCACGCTGTTTACAACCCTGTTTGTGGTGGACATACCGAGGATTATTATAATATATGGAATTCACCGGAAAGGCCTTATTTAAAAGGTATATTTGATTCAGAAAATAGTGATGGTTCGGAAATTGTAGGCCCTTTAGATACAGAAAAAAAAGTTGAAAGGTGGATTAACTCCAGACCAAAAGTTAATTGTAATTTAAGTGGAAGAAATTTCAATCATTCCCTCGATTTTGCAAAAAAATATTTTCGATGGGAAATAACTTACAGTAGAAGAGAACTTGAAGAAATCATAAAGAGAAAAACAAATGAAGATATAGGAATTCTGTATGATATTATCCCCAGAAAAAGAGGAATTTCAGGCAGATTAAAAGAGATTGAGATTTTAGGAAGTCATAAAAATATCGTTTTGAGGAACGAAAATTATATAAGGCATGCATTATCAGATGGATTACTCAATAGTAGTTGTTTTATCGTAGAAGTTGAAACCGGAGACGATGGAACACCTATAAACTTTACATTTATCGGTGCGGGTTCAGGACATGGTGTAGGAATGTGTCAGGCAGGGGCAATTGTAATGGCTGAATACGGAAAATCTTATGAAAAAATCCTGAATCATTTCTACAGGGGTATAAAAACTGAAATCATTTATTAAGGACGCTTGATATGATAGAAGATTTAACAGAAAAGTTAAACTCAATCGAAAAGAGATTTGAAAACCTCAGGAGATGTCTTTGACATAGAAAAGAAAAAAGAAAATATAAAAAACCTTGAAAAGAAATCTTCTGATATAAACCTGTGGGATAATAAAGAAGAAGCACAAAAAATTTTAAAAATGGTTAGCAGTATCACAAATTTAATTAATAAATGGGAAGAGCTGGAAAAAGAAATCGATGAAATAAAAATACTTAATGAACTCCTAAAGGAAGAAGAGGATACAGATACCCATAATGAACTGATAAAAAAGATTAATAATCTTGAAGCTGAGTTGAGTGAACTTGAATTTAAAAATATGTTAAAAGAAAAGGATGATATAAGAAATGCTATTCTGACGATTCACCCTGGTGCTGGCGGTACCGAGTCTCAGGATTGGGCAGGAATGCTTATGAGGATGTATTTAAAATGGATGGAAAAAAAAGGATTTGAATTCAACATTATGGACCTTCAAAGTGGTGAGGAAGCAGGCATCAAGAGTGTAAGTATAGAAGTAAAAGGCGAATATGCTTACGGGATTCTTAAAGCAGAAAACGGAATTCACAGGCTTATAAGAATCTCTCCATTTGATGCTAATCACCGAAGGCACACTTCTTTTGCTGCAGTTTTTGTATACCCAGAAGTTGAAGATGACCTTGAAGTCGAGATTAATCCTGCTGACCTCAGAATTGACACATTTAGAGCAAGTGGAGCCGGTGGACAGCACGTCAATAAAACAGATTCCGCTATTAGAATAAAACATATACCTACAGGTATAGTTGTTCAATGCCAGAACGAGCGCTCCCAGTTCAAAAATAAATCCAACGCATTGAAAATATTAAAAGCAAGATTGTACCAGTTAAAAAAAGAGGAAAAAAAGAAAGAAAAAATCGCTTTAGAAGAAACTAAAAAAGAGATATCCTGGGGAAATCAGATTCGGTCTTATACTATGCACCCCTATTATCTTGTTAAAGACCATAGAACAAAAGTTGAAACTACAAATGTTCAATCAGTAATGGAAGGAAATATAGATATCTTTATTAA
>QNDJ01000449.1 GCA_003644825.1 Candidatus Zhuqueibacterota bacterium
ATACTAAAAGGATTCAAAATGAAAGAGATACCAAAAATTGAAATCAACAGGGAATGGTGCAAGAACTGTGGAATATGTGTTGAGTTCTGCCCGAAAAATGTTTATGATTTTATTAATAATGAACCGATTGTTTCCAGACCAGAGAATTGTACTGAATGTGATTTATGTGTAGTGTTATGCCCCGATTTTGCTATAATTATTCACGGGGTGAAATCTAAAAAAGAAAAAGTATAAATACGGTGTGATTATGGAAAAGATAGTTAGGGTAATGCAGGGAAATGAAGCCTGTGCTGAGGGTGCATTGAAGGCAGGTTTAGGTTTCTTTGCGGGTTATCCAATTACACCTTCCTCTGAGATTGCTGAAATCCTATCGGAGAAACTTCCTGTAAATGGAGGAAAGTTTATTCAGATGGAAGATGAGATTAGTGCAATGGGTGCTGTGATTGGTGCTTCTCTGACCGGAGTTAAAGCAATGACAGCTACCAGTGGTCCGGGATTTTCTCTAAAGCAGGAAAACATCGGATTTGCCTGTATGGCAGAAATCCCGTGTGTAATTGTAAATGTTCAAAGAGGTGGACCAAGTACGGGTACACCTACAATGCCATCTCAGGGTGATGTAATGCAGGCTCGATGGGGCTCTCATGGTGACCACCCCATCATTACTGTTGTTCCTAATGGCGTTAAAGAAACTTTCTATTTAACTATCAAAGCTTTTAATTTGTCCGAAAAATATAGAAACCCTGTTATATTGTTAATGGATGAAATTATCGGACACGTTTATGAAAAGGTAGAATTAACTGGTTTAGATGAGATTCGGGTAATCAACAGAAAAAAACCAGAAGTTCCTCCTGAAAAATATTTACCCTACGATGCTTCGGATTCAGATATACCTCCTATGGCAAATTTTGGAGAGGGGTATCGATATCATGTTACTGGTCTTGTGCATGATGAAACCGGTTTTCCTACAAATAATCCCGAGAAAATAGATAAACTGATTAGAAGGATTAACAGTAAGATTACCGATAACGTTGATGATATTACTGAAGTAGAGGAAATTTATCTTGATGATGCAAAGATAGGAATTTTTTCTTATGGTTCTACTTCTCGCTCGGCAAAAAGGGCAGTAAGTACTGCCAGAGAGAATGGAATCAAAGTGGGTCTTTTAAGGCCTAAAGTAATATGGCCCTTTCCAACTCGGCAGGTTCAGGAACTTGCTGGTTCAGTGAAATGTATAATTGTGCCTGAATTGAATCTGGGACAGATTGCCCATGAAGTTGAATGGGCTGTTAGGGATAAAGTTGAAATTATTAAAATTAATCGAGTTGACGGAGAACCCATCCGCCCTCAGGAAATTCTTGATGTTATTAAAAGGGTGGCGTAAATGATAGATTATAATTATTATTTAAGGTTGGATAAGTTCCCTCACATTTGGTGCGTTGGATGTGGAGCTGGAATTATTCTTAAAGCTATTCTAAGGGCTATCCATAGAATAGGTTTATCTAAAGATGAAGTTGTAATGGTTTCAGGTATTGGTTGTTCAAGTAGAACACCCGGTTATGTGGATTTTAATACACTTCATACCACTCACGGAAGAGCTCTTGCTTTTGCAACCGGTATAAAAATTTCAAAACCTGAGATGACCGTTTTAGTTATCACTGGTGATGGAGATGCTACCGCAATTGGTGGCAATCATTATATCCATGCTGCTCGAAGAAACATTGATATTACAACCATAATTTATAACAATTACATATATGGAATGACAGGGGGACAGGTTTCTCCCACTACACCAACTGGAAGAAAAGCAAGCACTGCACCATACGGAAATCCAGACCATCCGTTCAATATCAGTGGTCTTGCTGAAGCTGCTGGGGCAAGTTTTGTTGCCCGTGCAACAGTTTATCAGGCTTTTCTTCTGGATAAATTTATAGAAAAAGCTATAAGAAAAAGAGGATTTTCTGTAGTGGAGGTAATAACACCCTGTCCAACCGCTTTTGGACGAAGAAATAAAATAGGAAACCCTGTTGATATGTTATACTGGATAAAAAATAACAGTATTAACATAAAAAAGGCTTCTTCGATGAACAGTGAGGAACTTAAAGATAAAATAATAACAGGAATCTTTGTAGATAAAGAAATTCCAGAGTATACTCAGGTGTATAAAAAAATAATTGATGACCTGAAGAAAAATAAGAAATAACATAACAGGAAGCGAAAATGAGTTTTAGATATGAAATCAGATTAAGTGGAGCAGGAGGTCAGGGATTAATTCTTGTTGGAAAGGTTCTTGCAGAAGCTGCTGCAATTTATGATGGTAAAAATGCAACACAGAGCCAATCCTATGGGCCCGAAGCAAGAGGTGGAGCAAGCAGGTCCGAAGTTATAATATCGGATGAAGATATAGATTATCCTAAAGCAGTAAATCTGGATTTTCTACTTGCTCTAACTCAGGAATCCTGCGATAAATACTGGAAAGATTTAAAAGATAATGGTATTTTACTTGTAGATTCTGATTATGTGAAAAATATACCGAAAGGTAAATTTAAAGTTTATGGTTTACCGATTACAAAAATAGCTTCTGAAAAGATTGGAAAAACACTGGTTGCAAATATAATCGCACTTGGAGTATTCATTGAATTGACAAAAGTAATTTCCTATGAGGCTGTTGAATCTGCAATCCTGGCAAGGG
>QNDJ01000450.1 GCA_003644825.1 Candidatus Zhuqueibacterota bacterium
GATGACAAGAGCTGGAGCACCTGTTCCACCGGGTTTTACAATTACAACAGAAGTGTGTAATTTATTTTATAAACTTGGAAAAAAGGTGCCGGCTGGTCTTGATAAAGAAATGGATGAATATTTAAAAAGACTTGAAAAGGTAACAGGAAAGAGATTTGGAGATCCTGAAAATCCTTTGCTTGTATCAGTCAGGTCAGGTGCTAAAATTTCCATGCCGGGTATGATGGATACAATTTTAAATCTCGGACTTAATGATGAAACAGTAAAAGGGCTTGCAAAAAATACAAATAATGAAAGATTTGCTTATGATAGTTATAGAAGGTTTATAATGATGTTTTCTGATGTTGCAATGGGGATTGAAAAAAAGAAATTCGAAGAGTTACTTGAAGAAAAAAAGAGAGAAAAAGGCGTAAAAAATGATACTGATTTGGATGCAGATGATTTGAAAAAACTTGTTGAGGAGTATAAGGAACTATTTAAAAAAGAAAAAGGTTTTGATTTTCCTCAGGCTCCAATGGAACAATTAAAAATTGCAAGAGATGCTGTTTTTAATTCATGGATGAATCCAAGAGCAATAACATACAGAAAATTAAATGAAATACCTGATGATTTGGGAACTGCTGTTAATGTTCAGACCATGGTGTTTGGCAATATGGGGTTTGATTCGGGAACAGGAGTTGGATTTACGAGAAATCCCTCGACAGGAGAAAAAGAGTTTTATGGTGAATATTTAACCAATGCTCAGGGAGAGGATGTTGTTGCAGGAATAAGAACTCCAAAACCAATATCAGCATTAAAAAGTGAAATGCCAGAGGTATATGAACAACTTAAAAAAATAACCTCAAAATTGGAAAAACATTACAGGGATGTTCAGGATTTTGAGTTTACAATAGAAAAAGGAAAGTTATATATGTTACAGACAAGGGTGGGCAAAAGAACTGCAAAAGCAGCTGTTAAAATAGCTGTTGATATGGTAAAGGAAAAATTAATAACAAAAGAAGAGGCTATAATGAGAGTTGCTCCTCAGAGTCTGGACCAGCTTCTTCATCCTGTTTTTGACCCGAATGCAGAACAGCAGATAATTGCAAAGGGTCTTCCGGCATCGCCCGGTGCTGCATCGGGTAAGGTTGTTTTTACAGCAGATGATGCGGTTGCATGGGCAGAAAGAAAAGAAGATGTGATTCTGGCAAGGACAGAGACAAACCCTGATGATATTCATGGCATGAATGCAGCAAAGGGTATTTTAACAGCAAGAGGTGGTATGACATCTCATGCTGCTGTTGTAGCAAGGGGTATGGGCAAATGTTGTGTTGCTGGTTGTGAAGAAATAAAAGTGGATGAGGTAAATAAAAAAATAGTTGTGAGGGATGGTGAACTGGAGATAAAAGAAGGAGAATGGTTATCTCTTGATGGTTCAACAGGAAGAGTTATAAAAGGAAAAGTTCCGACAATAGAGCCAAAGTTAACAGGTGAATTCGGAGAGTTTATGAAATGGGCTGATTCCATAAGAAAATTAGGAGTGAGAACAAATGCAGATATTCCGAAAGATGCAAGAGTTGCAAGAGATTTTGGAGCAGAAGGTATAGGTTTATGCAGAACAGAACATATGTTTTTTGAAGAAGAGAGACTTCCGATTATGCAGGAGATGATTCTGGCAGATAATGAAGAAGATAGAAAAAAAGCATTGAATAAATTATTACCCATGCAGAGGGAAGATTTTAAGGGGTTGTTTGAAGTTATGGAAGGATATGCAGTTACAATAAGATTGCTTGATCCTCCTTTGCATGAGTTTTTACCTAAAAGAGAAGAACTTCTGGTTGAGATTGCAAGAATGGAGGCAAAAGGAGAGACAGAAGGGCTTGAAGATAAGAAAAAATTACTGGCAAGGGTTGAAGAGTTGCATGAGTTTAATCCAATGCTCGGTCATAGAGGATGCAGACTTGGTATAACATATCCTGAAATAACAGAAATGCAGACAAGAGCCATTATAGAGGCAGCAATAGAACTTAAAAAAGAAGGTAAAGAGGTTATTCCTGAGATTATGGTTCCGCTTGTGGGAAATGTAAAAGAGCTGGAAAATCAGAAAAAAATAATTGATGAGACAGCAAAAAAGGTAATGGATGAAACAGGAGAGAAAATTGATTATAAAGTCGGAACAATGATTGAAATACCAAGGGCAGCATTAACAGCAGATGAGATTGGAAAAGTTGCTGAATTTTTCTCCTTTGGAACAAATGATTTGACACAGACAGGTCTTGGGTTTAGCAGAGACGATGCTGGCAAATTTATAAAAGTATATATTGAAAAAGGTATTTTTGAAAAAGACCCGTTTCAAACACTGGACCAGACCGGTGTGGGAAAACTGGTGAAAATGGGAGTTGATCTGGGAAGGAGTGTAAATCCAAAATTGAAAATCGGTATATGTGGCGAACACGGAGGGGACCCGTCTTCAATCGAGTTTTGTCATAGAGCAGGGCTTAACTATGTATCATGTTCGCCATTTAGAGTTCCCATTGCAAGACTGGCAGCAGCACAGGCTGCAGTTATAAATAAGGGGAAAAGCAGAGCTAAAGTAAAGAAAAGCAAAAAGAAAAAAAGGGGTAAGAAAAAATAAGCAATATTTAATACCTGAATAAAAATTTAAAAATACTCAGGAATTTTTATAAATGGAAAATAATAAAAAGA
>QNDJ01000451.1 GCA_003644825.1 Candidatus Zhuqueibacterota bacterium
ATTATAAAAGGATGGATAAATATAAATAAGAGATTTTTAGATAATTATAAGGAAAATGATACGGGAGTATTGAGTTTTGATAAACTTGAAATAACTCCTTTAAATAGAAAAACAGGTTTTGTTCTGGGAAACTGGTATCTAAAAAGAAGGGAAAGATTTGATGAGGGAGTTTTTACCTTAATATTAAAGAAAGTTCCCGAAGGCTGGAAGATTATTCATGACCACACTTCTGTAATTCAAATGAAGGAATAAAAATGGAATACAAAGTGGTTGAAAATTCTATTGATGTTGAGGATTTTATTGAGCTTTATAAAACATCAGGGTGGTGTTTGTTTTCAACGGAAGTTTTCAGCAAAGCTCTCAAAAATTCTTACTTTAGTGTAGGTATTTATATTAATAATAAATTAATAGGTTTTGGCAGGGTTATCAGTGATGGAGCTATGTATGCGTGGGTTCAGGATATGATTATACATCCTGAATATCAGCAGAAGGGCTTTGGAACGATTGTTGTTAAAAGAATACTGGATAAGTTAAGAAAAGATGGAATACCTTTTGTTGGGTTGTTCAGTGCGGAGGGAAAAAAAGAATTTTATTTTAAAAATGGATTCAGGGAGCGGCCTGAAAATGCTCCTGGAATGTATATTGACCTTTTTGAGAAATACAAAAGTATAGGTTAAAACAAAATGCTTCTCAGGCTTAAGAATATAAGCAAGAGTTACCCCGGGGTTCAAGCACTTGATAGAGTTAGTTTTGAATTAAAAGCAGGAGAAATTCATGCATTGATAGGAGAGAATGGTGCCGGGAAATCTACACTTGTAAAGATTCTTGCGGGTGCAATCCAGAAAGATTCGGGTGAAATCTATATTGAAAATGAAAAAATTGAAATTAATTCACCTCAAACAGCACAGAGATTAGGTATAAGTATAATTTATCAGGAATTTAATCTGAGCCCCTACCTGAATGTTGCTGAAAATATCTTTTTAGGTAGAGAACCAGTAAAATTGTTTTCACAATTTATTGACTGGAAAAAACTTTACAGTGAAGCCGAAAAGGTTTTAAATAAGATTGGAATTCACTTAGATTTAAAGCAGCAAGTATATACTTTAAGTGTTGCACAGAAACAGATTGTTGAAATTGCAAAAGCTCTTTCTTTGAATGCCCGAATAATTGCTATGGATGAACCATCGGCTACTTTAACGGAACATGAGCTTGAAAATTTATTTAATTTAATCAGGGTTCTGGAAGAAGATGGAATAGGAATTATTTATATATCTCACAGGCTTGAAGAAATATTTGAGATTGCTACCAGGGTAACAGTTTTAAGAGACGGTAAGTATATTGCCACAAGAAATGTTAATGAAATCAATAAAGATGATATAATAAAGATGATGGTGGGTAGGGAACTTCATGAAGAGTTTCCAGAAAAGAGGTTTAAAAAAGGTAGAAAGATTTTATCGGTTAAAAATGTTAGCAGAAAGGGAGTTGTTGAGAATATAAGTTTTGATGTTTATGAGGGGGAATTACTTGGATTAACAGGTCTTGTTGGTTCTGGAAGAACCGAACTGGCAAGAATAATTTTTGGTGCCGACCCTAAGGATGAGGGAGAAATATTCCTGAATGGAAAAAAGGTGGAGATTACTTCACCACGAAAAGCGATTAGCCTGGGTATAGCATTGCTGACTGAAGACAGGAAAAGTCAGGGGCTTATACTTGATATGTCTGTAAAAGAAAATGTTACAATTGCTTCACTGGATTCTATTTCCAGGAATGGGTTCATAAGTTCATTAAAGGAAAAGTCTTCAGTAAATAAGTTCATCAACGATTTAAAAATTAAAACACCTTCTATAGAACAGTATGTCAGGAATTTGAGTGGTGGTAATCAGCAAAAAGTTATCCTTGCACGATGGTTGTTTACAAAATCAAAATTATTAATTTTTGATGAACCTACAAGAGGTATTGACGTTGGAGCTAAAATAGAAATATATAATTTGATCAATAGACTTATTGAAGAAGGAATTGGAATTATATTTATATCATCGGAGTTACCAGAAATTCTGGGTATGTGTGATAGAATTCTTGTTATGTTTGAAGGAAAGATAAATGGAGAATTCTTACATAAGGAGGCAACCCAGGAAAAAATTATGCTTGCTGCTACAGGAGGAAATTTGCTAAAAGTAAATTAAATAACTTTAATCAGAAAATTTGAAATTACAGGTTTGTTCCTGTGAAATTAATTGATTTAATTAGATATCATATTGAAATAAAAAGATGCCTGGAAATCCAGGATGTTTATTAACTGATTTATCAGGGAACATTAGGAGCAGAACATTTTATTTATGATGTTAATCAGGCAAGAGAAAAATTATTAAGAGAAATTGAGTCTGTTAAAGGTGATAATAAAGAGAAATTAATCGAAGATATTTCTTTGAATGGTGAAACTGTGAGAATTAATTTAAAGCCTTTTAAAATGTTTTTTAATAAACCTGAAAGACTTTTGAAAGTTATGTTGAACTCAATAGGGAATAACAGGAATTTTAATGAATTTATTGAATTGTGGCGAGAGTTTATTAATCTTGTTATTCAGAAAAAGCTTGATTTTAATTTTAATGAGGTTGCAGATTTTAATGAAAAAATGAAAAAAGAAAATTACCCTGTTGTAAGTCATTCAGAAGCTTATAAAA
>QNDJ01000452.1 GCA_003644825.1 Candidatus Zhuqueibacterota bacterium
ATAGTAGTCCGGGAAACTGTTCTTATACAAAGCGTTATGACATAATAAGTGGAAACGAATTTATTCTGGAAGAAATTGAGGGTTTAAAATTTTATATATTTCCTTATGTTTTTTTTCAGGTTAATAGTAAGATGTTCGGGAAGTTGCTTTTTAAGTTAAAAGAAAATCTGGAGCCTGAATTTAGTAATAATGTATATGATTTATATTCAGGTGTGGGAACTATTTCTTTGTATTTATCGAATTATTGCAGGAACGTAATTGGTTTTGAAATAATGGATGAGGCTGTGAATTCTGCTGAACTTAACAGAAAAATAAATGGAGTGGATAATTGTAAATTTGTAAAATGTGATGTTAAAAAGGTTTTTTCTGATGTTTCTGATATGCGCTCAAAATACGGTAAGCCGGAAACAATAATTTTAGACCCTCCAAGAGCAGGAGTTCATAGAAAAGTTTTAAAGGGTGTTTTAGAAATATATCCCGATATTATTATTTATGTTTCATGTAACTTGGAAAGTTTGTGTGATGATTTGAGAATGTTAACCAAGAATTACAGAATATCAAAAATCCAGGTATTTGACTTTTTCCCTCAAACTTATCATATCGAAACTATGGTGAAATTGTGTAAGTATAAATAAAATAAGAGAGTAAAATATTTTGATGATGGAGATATTTAAAACAAAAGAGCAATTAGTATATTTCAGGGAAGATAGGAGAGAACTTCCCTGTAAAGATTTAGACCTGGATTGTTTGCCTGATAAAGATGGTACAGTTCCCTTTGGTAGTTATCATAAATGTTATCTATATGACCCCGATAAGGGGAGTTGCCCATTTTTACCTATGAAGGATAAATAAAAATTATGAAAATGGAGAAGATTATTTCAACAGATTTTCTTGTAATTGGGTCCGGGATTGCAGGACTGACTTTCGCAATTGAAGTTGCAAAATATGGAACAGTTGCTATTGTTACCAAGAAAGATGACGCAGAATCTAACACTAATTATGCCCAGGGTGGCATAGCTTCTGTTTTATCTTCTGAGGATTCCTTTGAAAGCCATATTAATGATACCCTTAATGCAGGAGATGGTTTATGTAACAGGGATGCTGTGAAGATTATGGTTGAAGAAGGTCCTAACAATATAAAAAAACTTATTGAGTTAGGAGTTAATTTTACAAGGGATAAAAATAAAAAGCTTCATCTTGGCAGGGAAGGAGGTCACTCCAGAAACAGGATTGTGCATGCAAAAGATTTAACAGGTAGAGAAGTAGAGCAGGTTCTTTTATCTACTGTAAAGAACCACCCGAATATTGAAATTTACGAAAATCACATTGCCATTGATATCATAACTGAACACCACTTAATTGGTGGGTTTGATTATTCTCTGGATGATATTCATTGCTGGGGTGCTTATGTTCTGGATATAGAAAGAGGAGAAGTTATAAGGTTCAGTTCGAAAGTTACATTATTATCCACTGGAGGCGTAGGTCAGGTTTATTTGCATACGAGTAATCCAAAGATAGCCACAGGAGATGGAATTGCGATGGCATTCAGAGCTGGTGGAAAAATTGCGAATGTTGAGTTTATGCAATTTCATCCCACCACATTATACTTACCGGATTCAGATTCTTTTTTAATATCAGAGGCAATAAGAGGAGCAGGTGCAGAGCTTTTAACAGTTGAAAAAAAAGAATTTATGAAAAAATATGACAAAAGGGGGTCTCTTGCTCCAAGGGATATTGTTGCCAGAGCAATTGATAGAGAATTAAAGAAAAGTGGTTCTTCTTATGTTTATCTTGATGTAAGAAGAATCGGAAAAAAGAGGATTATTGAAGAGTTCCCTCATATTTATAATAAGTGTTTATCATATAAGATAGATATTACTGAAGAATTGGTGCCGGTTGTACCTGCGGCTCATTATATGTGTGGTGGTGTAAAAACAGATTTGTGGGGAAGAACTTCTATACACCAGTTGTATGCGTGTGGTGAGGTTGCCTGTACTGGTGTTCATGGAGCAAATAGACTTGCAAGTAATTCCTTGCTTGAAGCCCTTGTATTTTCGAGAAGAGCAAGTTTGAGGGCTGTGGAAGAAGCGAAAAGTATTCGCAGAATTCCTTCTGCGCCTGAATGGAATGCTGAAGGAACATTCAATCAGGAAGAATGGGTTCTTATTTCTCACGACAGAGCTGAAATCCAGAGACTAATGTGGGATTATGTTGGTGTTGTTCGCTCAAATTTAAGGCTCAAAAGAGCAGAAAGAAGAATCGAATTGATAGCTAAAGAGGTTGAAGATTTTTATAAAAAAACCAGAGTAACAGAAAAATTGATTGAACTCAGAAATATTGCTACATCCGCTCTTCTGATAATAAAGTCCGCCTTGAGAAGGAAAGAAAGCAGAGGCTTACATTATAATTCCGATTATCCATTTAAAGATGATAAAAAATGGAAAAAAGATAACATCATTATTAATAAATCCGGTCGAATATCGTATTGTTAAGGGGTTTTTATTTTCTTTAAATATTATAGTTCTGATTAAAATTATCAGTATCTTAAAGGATACTGAATTTTTTTTATGAACAGGCAGGTAAGGTAATTGTTTTTCAAATGTATAAGATTTAACTTTATTCTTAATAAAATTCAGGTAAAATTTTATCTCAGCACCAGAATCCAATTCTGGTAC
>QNDJ01000453.1 GCA_003644825.1 Candidatus Zhuqueibacterota bacterium
GAGTAATATATAAAACCATTGAGTAATATATAAAACCATTGAGTATTTATTGATTTATTAAGGGTGTCAGAATGGAAAATATTTATCTCATCGGTGATTTAGCAAGAAAAACAGGTTTATCAATCGATACTTTAAATTATTATTTAAGGATAGGTCTTATAAAGGAAATAGGGCGGAGCGAGAGAAATAATTACAGGTATTTTAATGATGATACTGTGGAGCAATTGAATCGAATTATTGATTTGAGGTTAAAAAAAGTACCTATTAAAGAGATAATCAGGAGAAAAAAGGATGGAATATTATAAACTCCTGAATTTAAGAAAGGAACCTTTTTCAACATCTCCAGACCCTGCATTTTTCTATTATTCTTATGAACACAAGGAGTGTCTTAATCGTCTTGAGATTGCATTAAGATTAAGAAGAGGTCTTTCGGTTATTCTTGGAGATGTTGGGACAGGTAAAACCACAATTTGTAGAATGTTGATTCAAAAATTCGCCCAGGAAAAGGAAAATTTTATTATCAGGCTTATTCTTGACCCTATGTTTAAGAGTGAATTTGAGTTTTTAAAGACACTTTCAGATTCTTTTGGTATAGATAGTACTGCGAGGTCTTCCTTTGAATATAAAAATGACCTTCAGAATTTCTTATTACAAAAGGGTGCTGCAGAAAAGAAGATTGTTGTTCTGCTTATTGATGAGGGGCAAAAATTAACACCAACGTATATTGAGGTTTTAAGGACTCTTCTCAATTATGAAACAAATGAATTTAAACTTCTTCAACTGGTTATATTTGCCCAGCAGGAATTTCTTCATAAAATGAAAAGGCAGCCAAATTTTCTCGATAGAGTTTCTCTGGGATATGTTATCAATCCTCTCAATGAAGAGGATACTAAAGGGTTAATAAAATTCAGGTTAAAAACAGCTGGCTTGAACTCTGAAAAAATACTTTTTACAGAAAAAGCAATGAAATTAATCTATATTCATACTCAGGGTTTTCCGAGGCGAATTACAACATTCTGCCATGATGCTTTGATAAAGATGTTAAGAGAAGATAAAAAAGTTGTAGATGAAAAACTGGTTCTTGATATCATCAGAAATGAGGTCAACTGGTATGCTAGATAAAAAGAGGGAACTTGCTACAAACAAATTGTTAGAAGTTTTAAGAAGTGGTACAGCTATTGATGAGGAAGATATTGCTGAAGTAGAAACTGTTGAAACAGTTAAAAAACCGGATGAAATTGAAATAGAAGAAGTATCCGAGAAAAAGAATTTTTTATTTTTAATAGGTGAGAATTTAGTTTCAAAAATAAAAAGTGCTATTACCACTCAAAAAGGTATTCTTGCTCTGGATATAGGTTCAAATTCTGTTAAATATGTTATATTTAGAAAGATTGGAGGGGAAATCGTTTTAACAGATTCTGGTTGTAAAAATTTTAATGTTTATGATAAATCACCCCAGGGCATTAAGGAGGCAAGAATATCAGCTATAAGTGAATTGATAACAAAGGATATGGTTGAAAATAACAATATTATTACTTCGATTTATGGACCTAATGTAAGCATCAGAAGAATTACTATGCCAAAGGTTAATAAGAAAGAATTACACGATGCTATATTATGGAATGCAAAAAAAGACCTGCCGTTTTCACCTGAAACTGCCCTAATAGATTATTATGTTGTTGGAGAAATAGAGGAGAAAGGTGTACCAAAACTTGAAGTTTTTGTTGGCGCAGCAGATAATTCTGTAGTTGAAGAACATCTTAATATTTTAAAAAGTCTGGATATAATACCATATAAAATAATAGCGGTTCCTCTTGCTGTTTTTAATTGTTATGTCAATATTTTCAGGAACTCAAAAATTGAGGATGGCGCTATAATTGATATAGGTGCTGAGAATTCATATATAGTTTTTATTAATGAAGGTAAATTACAATTTGCAAGAGAAATAAGTACAGGTGGAAATGATATTACTAAGGAGATGATAGGCTCAATTTCTACATCAAGTGGTATTATAAAAATAGATTACCGGAAAGCAGAGGAACTTAAAGTAAAGTATGGTATTCCCGATGAAAGTTCCTTTATTCAAACTCCAGATGGGATTCCACTTTCTCAAATAAGTTCTTTGATGAGACCTGTTATTGAACGGATTTTAAACCAGATTCAGAGGTCTCTGGATTATTTCAGGAATAAATTTCCTTATAATGACCCTGATATAATATATCTGAGTGGTGGTACTTCGTTGTTGAAAAATTTCGATACATTTCTATCGGAAGGATTGGGAAAGGAAGTTAGAATTTTTGACCCGAAAAAATATATTAAAGTTTCTGAGACCATTCCTGAAGAACATATTTTTAAAAAGAGTTCTCCTTTATTTGCTGTTGCAATTGGAATGGCTCTGGAGCCTAAAGAGAGATTGAATCTTCTTCCTCAAGAATTAAAAATTATACCTTTACTTAAGTTACAGAAGAAAATAATAAAACTTGCAGCCATATTTTTGTTTTTAATTTTATCCACTGCTTCTGCATTGGCTTATTTAAATTTTAAAAAGAGTAGTGATGAGTTGAAGAATATAAGATTGAACCAGGGTAAGTTGGGCTCATTTTTTCAACAATATTCTGAATTGGAAAATAAAAAGAAAATTGAAGAACAGAATATAAAAAGGTTTTTAAA
>QNDJ01000454.1 GCA_003644825.1 Candidatus Zhuqueibacterota bacterium
AGATACAAGAGATTTATTAAGAGAATATTTCAGCTCATTAGATTATTATGTTGAAGTTTGTAGCAACGGTATAGAAGCATTGAAAATCCTTGAAAAAGAAGAATTCACGATATTGATTACTGATATAAGAATGCCTGAGATGGATGGGATAACCCTCATAAAGAATGTTAAAAAGAGGTTTCCAAAGTTAGGTGTAATTATGATGACAGCTTTCAGTTCTATTTACGGGGAAAAAAATGTAAGGAAAATTGGTATTGATGATTACATAGCAAAACCTTTCAAATTTGATGAAATTACTGAGAAAGTTGAAAGGATAGTCTCACAGATAAGTATGATAAAACCAAAGGAAAAGGAAAAAAATATTGATATTAAGAAAAAAAATAATTAAATTATAAAGTTTTTATATAATATTTATTTTAATAATTTATATATGTTTGACGAGCTAACAAAAAAACTTGAATATACTTTTCAAAAGCTTAAAGGTCACGGTAAAATAAATGAGAAGAATATATCGGAAGCATTGAGAGAAGTTCGTAGGACTCTTTTAGAAGCTGATGTAAATTATAAGGTAGCTAAGGATTTTATTGAAGCTGTTAAGAATAAATCTCTTGGTAAGGAAGTCTTAAGAAGTATAACTCCTGCTCAACAGGTTATAAAGATATTTAATGAGGAGTTGGTAGATTTACTTGGTGGTACGGTATCAAGATTAAAGGATTCGAGCGTACCACCTACAAAGATTATGGTTGCTGGTTTACAGGGTTCTGGAAAAACTACTTTTTGTGCAAAGTTATCGTTATTTTTATCGAAGAAGGGTAAAAAGTCTTTACTTGCTTCATCCGATATTTACAGGCCTGCGGCAAAAAATCAGCTTGAGGTACTGGGTAATTCTATTAATACATTTGTTTATCCGTATGATAAAGAGGGTGCAGTGGAAATTGCGGTCGGTGCAGTAGAAGAAGCAAAGAATAGGGGTTATGATGTTGTTATTCTTGATACTGCCGGTAGGTTGCATATAAATAGTGAAATGATGGATGAAGTTGTGGAAATTAAAAACGCCATAAATCCTAATGAGATTTTGTTTGTAGCAGATGGAATGACAGGTCAGGATGCTGTTAATTCTGCAAAAGCATTTCTTGAACGGCTTGATTTTACAGGTATTGTATTAACAAAACTTGACGGAGATGCAAAGGGTGGAGCAGCTCTATCAATCAGGGCTGTAACAGGTAGACCAATAAAGTTTATCAGTATTGGTGAGAAAGTTGATGCAATTGATATTTTTCATCCCGATAGAATGGCTTCAAGGATACTTGGTATGGGTGATATTATTACTCTGGTGGAGAAGGCTGAGGAAGCTGTAGATAGAGAAAAGGCTTTAAAATTAGAAAAAAAACTAAGAAAGGAAGAATTTACTTTAGAAGATTTTTATGACCAGCTTCAGCAAATAAAGCGTATGGGGCCAATTGAGAACTTAATAGAGATGATTCCTGGCGTGAGAGGTTTAAAATTTAAAGACATTCGTGAGAATGGAGATGAGCTAAAAAAGACTGAAGCGATTATTAATTCTATGACACCAGAAGAGAGAAGAAAACCAAAGATAATTAATGGTAGTAGAAGATTGAGAATCGCCAGAGGAAGCGGAACATCTGTTCAGGATGTAAACAGACTGCTTAAACAGTTTTCACAGATGCAAAAAATGATTAAGGGGCTTTCTCGTTTTGGGTTTGGAAAAGTTTTCAAACAGTTTGGGTTTTAGATAATGGATTTAAGAAAGGAAGGTATCGAGTGGCAGTAAAAATTAGACTTAAAAGAATGGGTAAAAAGAAAAGACCATTTTATAGGATTGTAGTTTCAGATTCTCGTTCTCCAAGAGATGGTAAATTTATCGAAAAGATAGGTCATTATAATCCTATTACTGATCCAAGAGAAGTTGTGATTAATGAAGAAAGAGCCATTTACTGGCTGACAAGAGGTGCTATTCCCACGGATACGGTAAAAAGTTTGTTTAAAGAAAAAGGGATTAACATTCGGTTTGATTTAATGAGGAAAGGAAAATCTGAAAAAGAGATTATTGAAGAACTGCGGAAATATGAAGTATTAATGCTGGAAAAAAGAAAGAAACAAGAAGTTTTGAGGTTATCTAAAATGAAGGAAAAAGAGAAAAAGGTTGAGGAATCGGTTAAACAGGAGAAAAAAGATACAGAAGGAGGAACCGAAGAATAACTCATTAATAAATATCTAATCTGTTGAGGAAAGGAGGAATGGTGATGAAAGAATTTGTAGAGTATATTGCGAAACATCTGGTTGATAAACCAGAAGAAGTAACGGTAACAGAAGTCGAAGGAGAAAGAACCACCGTGTATGAGTTGCGAGTTGGTGACGGTGACCTGGGAAAAGTAATAGGAAAAAGGGGACAGACTGCCAAATCGATCAGAACTCTTCTGGGTGCAGCTTCAGCCAAACTTGGAAAACGAGCAGTCCTCGAAATACTGGAATAATTTTTTGAAAAAGAGTTCTGACATTGGAGTTTATCTCTATAGGAAAAATAGGAAGACCGAGAGGAATAAAGGGTGAATTTTTTATTCATCCTTTAACAGATTTTCCTGATAGATTTAAAAGTTTGGATAGCGTATATATTTCTGATTCTACTGGAAATAGAAATAAGTATACTA
>QNDJ01000455.1 GCA_003644825.1 Candidatus Zhuqueibacterota bacterium
ATCTAACATCATATTTTAAGAAAGAGATAAATGCTAATACAAAAAATAGAATTAAAAATGCAATCATTATAGTAACATCGGGTATAATTCTTTTTATCGATTTTCCCAGAGTTTCCTCTTTAAAAGAAAATCGGGGCATATCAGAAAGATCAAGTTTTCGTTTCTGGTCAGTTTGTTGACCGCTAAAATTAATATCATCTATCATTTTATCGTTTGCCCATTTTGTCCATACTGGTTTATATGCTTTCACTGCATTGAAAAAATCTTCATGTCTGCTGATTCCGGTTCTGGCAAGGCTCATCACAGCAAAAGACATAGCAGAGGTCGGGCTTATCCTCGATATATTAATAGCAAGCTGTCTCTGGCGGGTCTGTTTTCCTCTGAAATTTGCTTCAATTCGGGCATTTTCATTATCTATTTTTTCGGTAGCCTTTTGTTGAATCTCTTTAATACCGTCTCTAAATTTTGTCTGCCATTCTTTTGTTCCATCATTCGGGTTGTCATTTAAAAATTTTCTTACTTCCTGTTGAGCTTCTCTGTTAATCTGCTGTAAAACGGCATCTTTCTGGGCATTAACCTCATGAATTGAAGGTATCCTGTAAATCTGACCTGCGGTCATTACCGCCACCTTTGGAATTATGGTAACAAATAGTACCCAGGTAAATAACAAAACCAGAAAACTCGTTGATGACCTGCTCGTTCGAGAAGATATAAATAATCCTAAAGTAAAAAATATAGATATATACAAAATAAATACAATACAAATTAATACTAATCTTATCCAGTCTTCTCCTTTCAGATTGATTGAAGGGTATAAATTAAGAATAAGAATACCAATAAGTAAAGGAATTATAAAGGGAACCATTAAACTTAAAAAACCACCAATAGTTTTACCCAGAATGAGTTTATCCCTGGGAACAGGGTTTGAAAGCGTAAGTTTTAAAGTTCCTTTTTCTTTCTCACCTACAATAGCATCATAAGTAAATAAAATTGCAAATAAACTAAGAACAATTTTTACAACAAAGTTTAAATCAAGAACACCGAAAATCGCAAAAACAGGGTTACTGTTAAATCTGCTATCAATAGGTTTGGGATCAAAAGCAATATTTACCGTTGCAACCCTTCCCAGATCACCTTCAAGACCATCAACTATGGTACTCAATACAGTTGGTGGTTTATTAATTTTAGTTCCAAGACCAGCAAGTGTAGCATAATTACTCTGACTTTCAAGATTCTTCTCGTTTAATTCAACTGCAGTCTGGTGTTCCTTCAAAGCAATTAAATAATTATTTATACCTGTATAAAATGAAAGAAGTATTAAAATCAAACATAAAATAAATGTTACAAGAAATTTGGGTCTTGTAATATTATCAAGGATTTCTTTTTTTATTATATCACCAAGCATTTTTCCTCCATCAATTATTATGATTTAATTTTTTCCTGCATATATTCAACATAAAGTTTATTAAGGTCTTCCTTCAGAAGTTCTTCTTTTGTTTTTACAAGAGGTAATCTTCCTTCTTTCATAATACCAACTCTATCAGCAATAGTTTTTGCTCTGAAAATATCATGGGTGGACATAAATACTGCTTTTCCTTCCTCTTTTAATTGCTCAATAAGGGTAAGAAATTCAGCCCCTGCTTTTGGGTCAAGACCAGAGGTAGGTTCATCAAGAATTATATTTGGTGCATCTTTCATTATAGCAATAGCAATTCCTGTTTTTTGCCTCATACCTTTAGAAAAATTTTTAACTTTCATTTCAAATGCCTCTTCCTGAAGCCCCACTCTTCTAAGAGCATCATAATAATCATTTTTACTAAAATTCTTTTTCCCGGCGAGTCGTGTAAAATATTCAAGGTTCTGTCGGGCAGTAAAATTCCCATAAAGCATTACATTTTCCGATACATAGGAAACATAATTTTTTGATTTTAATGGTTCTTTTGTAACATCTATACCATCAATTAAGGCAGTTCCTTCGGTGGGTGGTATAAAATTTAGAAAAAGGTTAACAGTTGTTGTTTTCCCTGCACCATTTGCTCCTAAAAGACAAAATATCTCTCCATTCTCAACCCTGAGGTTTAGATGGTCAACAGCAACAATACCATCCTCATAAACCTTTGTGAGATTAATTGCCTCAAGCATAACAACCTCCATTTTTAATTATATGTATCTTTGTATTATTGATTTACAACATTTATAAAAAAATAGTTTCGATAAAATTAAAATATATTTTTGATTATTATTATTTCTAATTTACAAATCACTATTAATACATACAACATAAATATTTTTCGCTTTCAAATATGGTTCTTCCGACTTTTGAGTTGCACCATATTTCATAATTTTGTGTAAAGTCACACGAATCAGAATTCTATGTTATGGAGGTCAAATATTTTCAAGGCGAAATATACAAGATTCCCGAAGCCATAGACCTTTCTTTTTAAGACTTTTATTTTATTATTTATTCCTTACTACCTTTGCTGTTTTTATCTGAAAGTCATAATAGTTAAGAATTCCATTTCTATATCGTTCAATGGTTTCTACATACGTTGCTAATACCGGTATTTGAGCTGCTAGTGCTTTTTGAATCAAGAGATTTAGATTATTTTCTGCCTCTCCTTTATCATCATATTTCCACAATTGATGAAGATCATCTTTGAGTATATA
>QNDJ01000456.1 GCA_003644825.1 Candidatus Zhuqueibacterota bacterium
CTTATAATAATGGTTATTTTTTATGTTTCCAACTCAAGAAAAACAGAACAATTTATGTATGAACGTACTAAGGATGATTTAAAAGCAATAGGTCAAATTATTATAAGTACTTTAAATTCGATAGATGATAATCAGAAAGTTCAGAATGTATTATCTGGATTCAATTTCTTGAATAAAGAGTATGAAGTAATTATTGTTGATAGAAATTCAAGAATTATAGCACGAACTTCTCCATTTTCCTATGGTGAGAAATTTATCGAAAATAGCATAAATAGGGTGTTAAGAGGTGAACTGAAATTTGCAACCGCTGAGAACTATCATAATCATAGAAAAGTCCTGGATTTAACATTGCCTTTTTATTATTCTGGTAATTCTGAGCGTATAAGGGGAGCTGTTCACATAGCAAAAACGATTGAAGCAATTCATAAAAGCCTGTCAATTCTCAAGCGTAATCATATTCTTTATATAATTATTACAGCTCTGTTTTTGAGCTTAATTATAAATATTTTAAATTATGAACTTATAATAAAAAAGATAAAGTATCTGTCGAGGGTTATGAGTGCGATTGAGTCCGGGAACTGGAATAAAAAGGTAAGAATAAAATCGGAAGATGAATTCGGGCAACTTGGAAAAATATTCAATGATATGCTTAACAGAATAATTGAGGTTACAGGCAATTTAGAGAAAGCTTTAAAAGAAAAAAATGATTTATATCAGAGGGTGCAGAACTTTAATGTAGAATTAAAAGAAAACATAAGAAAAACAACCGAAAAACTGGTGGAAACACAAAAAGAGTTAATCAAAAAAGAGAGACTCGCTATAGTTGGTGAGATGGCGGCGAGTCTTGCTCATGAAATCAGAAACCCTCTTTTAATAATTGAGGGTTCGGCTGAGATGTTATTGAAAAATGAAAAATTGAACGAAAATGAAAAAATTATGTTAGAAGATATTGTTGAAGAAGTAAATAGATTAAACAGGTCAATCAGAGAGATTCTGGATTTTTCAAAACCGATTGTTCCTGAATACAGAAAAATTGAATTAAATGAAATCCTTGATGAGTGTTTAAGAAAAACAATAGCTGTTAATTCAAAGAAATCTATAATTCCTGAACTCCATTTTGATGATAGTATCAAATACATAAATTGTGACCCTGAACTGTTGAGAAGGGTATTTATTAACATTTTTACAAATGGAGTTCAGGCTATAAAAGGTAAGGGAATAATAAAAGTAACAACAAGGTCTGAAAATGGTTCAGTTCTTATTGAAATAGAGGATACGGGGGAGGGTATACCGGAAAAAGATATCGGTAAGATTTTCAATCCTTTTTTTTCATCAAAATCGGGAGGAATAGGACTTGGCCTTGCAATTGTAAAAAGAATTATTGAAACTCTTAACAGTGAAATAAGTGTAAATAGTAAACTTGGTATTGGGACGACTTTTAGAATAAAATTACCTGTTGAAAAAACTCAGGAGTAATACCCTTGGATAATATATTAATTATTGATGATGAACCTAAAATTGTAAAAATTTTGAAGAATCTATTTGAGGTGGAAGGTTTTAACGTAATTACTGCCGAGGACGGCATTTCTGGTCTGAAATATTTTAGAGAAAATGATATTGATGTGATTGTTTCGGATTTAAAAATGCCTGAATTATCAGGTATGGAGTTACTTAAAAAAGTCAGGGAAGAATCTGAAGAAACACAGGTTGTAATGATTACTGCTTATGGAGATGTTCCGGATGCAGTTAAAGCTATGAAATTAGGAGCTTACGATTTTATTCAAAAGCCCTTTCAGATGGATAATCTTCTTCTGATAGTAAAAAATGCTCTTAAAGTATCCAAACTGGCAAGAGAAAACAAAATTTTAAAAAATGAACTTAAAAGGGAACTCGGCTCCGAAGAAATTATAGGAAAAAGCAAAGCAATTGAAGAGATAAGAGAGTTTGTAAAAAAGGTTTCTAAAACTAAATCGACGGTGTTAATTCAGGGAGAAAGCGGAACAGGTAAGGAACTCGTAGCCAAGACAATTCATAACCTTAGTAAGGAAAGAGACAAACCTTTTGTAAAGATCAATTGTCCTGCTATTCCCAGAGAACTCTTAGAAAGTGAACTTTTCGGGCATGAAAAAGGTTCTTATACCGGTGCAATAAAAAGACAAAGAGGAAAGTTTGAACTTGCTAATGGAGGTACCGTATTTCTTGATGAAATTGGTGATTTACCCCCTGAGCTTCAATCAAAACTTCTTCTTGTGTTGCAGGAGCAGGCAATCGAAAGAATTGGCAGTGAAAAGAAAATTAAAATCGATGTCAGATTTATTGCTGCCACAAATAAAAATTTAAGTAAAGAAGTTGAAAATGGAAACTTCAGGGCAGATTTATATCACAGGCTTAATGTTATTCCTCTGTTTATTCCCCCGCTGAGAGAAAGAAAAGAAGATATACCAGCCCTTGTTAAGTATCTTACAAAACAGATTTGTATAAAACTTGGAAGAAAAGAGGTAAAATTTCCAGAAGAAGAAATTAAAAAGTTATACAATTATGATTGGCCCGGAAATGTAAGAGAACTTGCAAACCTGATTGAAAGAAGTATTGTTCTTTCCTCAATCTGTAAATCTCAACTAACTTTTAATAATTATATTTCCAGTTCATTTCAAAGAGA
>QNDJ01000457.1 GCA_003644825.1 Candidatus Zhuqueibacterota bacterium
CCCTATATGTAATCAAGAAATTTTGCCAAAATTTTAGGTGGTATCGTATAAAACATACGCTACCATTTTATTGAAGAGAATCAATATAAATAAGTATTAATTGGACAACATAGTCTAATTCCTTTTAATTCAGACTATGGGGAAAATTGATCAGAGGGGCAACTGATTAAGATTCAGTGTATATGCTAAAAACTATAAAGAAACAAAAGTAAGAATAAGTAACAAAATTTTAATAAAAATAATAATTTAACTAAAACTTCCTTCTGCTGATGGTTCATTACACTAATAGTAATTATCCTCTTTTTCTCCAGAGAATTTAACGTCTATAGAGAAATTCTAAGGGTATCTCTCAAATGGTTAATAGTAGAATTGAAAGGTATAAAACTGTGAACAAACTCTTTGCTTTTGAAGTTATTAATTCTTATATTGTTGTCCCACCTTTCAAGGAATAGGTAGTATCAGCTTTAGAAGCCTTCTGGTTACAATGCCTAAAAAGCCGGAAGGTTTTTTTATTTACAGCAATCTTTTAGGAGATAAGCTAAAACGTATTTTATATATTAATTCTGAGGATATTTCTCATATCTAATGTATTGTTTTTGATTAACCTGGACTTTTAGGTATAATAAATAAGTTGTAGTTTCCCGGAAAAATTCCTAAAATAAAGGTGGTTTAAAGAGGATGGAACTACAATGGGAAGAAGAAAATACACACCGAAGGAGAAGCTGCAGATAGTATTTGAAGGTCTTTCAAATCCTGATAGTATATCGGAGGTATGCAGGAGGAAAGGCATCTCGACTGTTCAATTTTATCAATGGAAAGATAAGCTAATAAAGAGTGCACCGGAGATTTTTAACCGAAAGCGGAAGAAATCTGTAAAAGAAATTGAGGACCTTAATGAGCTGCTTAAGAAGAAGGATTCGGTGATAGCTCGTATTACGGAGGAGAATTTAGAGTTAAAAAAAAATCTTGGAATCTAGAGGTTCATTCCAAAATGCCTGAAGTGTACAGGGATTTAATAAAAGAGACGGTGATTAAGGTGAAAGAAGAAAGCGGTTTTTCTATAAAAAAGAGCTTAAAGATTTTAGGAATAAAAACATCGACATATTATAATTGGAAAGATATAAAAAGGATGTTTAATGATGAAAATGATTATCCGAGGCATCCTGATACAATATTACCTGAGGAGAAAGAGAGAGTTATAGTGTATGCATTAGCACATCCGAACTTACGGCATAGGGAATTAGCCTGGAGTATGGTTGATGAAAATGTGGTCTGTATTTCACCGTCTTCGGTCTATAAGATACTGAGGGAAGCAGATTTAGTATGTCGATGGAAACCGAAAGATAAACGGAAGAAAGGTATACGTGAAAAACCACAAGGACCCGACGAGAAGTGGCAGTCAGATATCGTATATATAAAATATGATGGAAGGAATTATTACCTTATAAACTTTATGGATGAATATTCCCGATATATAACCTATAGTGAAATTATGACATCAATGGATAGAAATGCAGTGTCTTATGCTGCTGACTTGGCAATATCAAGGTTGGATAAGGATAAAAAACCGGTTATTCAAACGGACAATGGCAGTGGTTTTATAAGCAGAGAGTTCAAGATAGTTCTGAGTAAGAAAGGAATAGGACATCACAGAATAAAACCGCACTGCCCAGAAGAAAACAGAATGATAGAAAGAGTAAACGGTACAATAAAGGATATGTTTAATGAATATGAACCGGAAAGTCTTGATCAGGTTAAAGAAATCATCAATAAGATTATTCACTACTATAATAATGAGAGACTACACAGCTCAATAAATTTTCTGAGACCGGTAGATTACTATAGAGGAGATCCTGAAAAACTTTTGGAAGAAAGGAGAGTTAAACTTGCTATTGCACGGCATAAAAGAAGAAAAAAAAACTTGAAAATAAAACAAAAATCAATACCTTTAATAAAGAAGGAATTCATCAAAAACTGTAACTTATTAGAAATGGCAAAAAGTCCAACTCCATCGTAAACATTTCAATAATAGTTAATAAAAAGTTTAATATTTTAATTACTATTAACAATAGTTAATATGCTTGTTCATTGCAAGGGCATAAGTCCCCTATTTAAATGAGACATACCTCTTATATAACATTATGGGAAATCCTGATAATTCGGGATGATGAAGTAATCTTCTAACTGTATGAAAACTATTTAAGAAAGTGGAAAGACGCTCATTATACAGTGGAATTGAGCACATACCGTAGGTCAAGCAACCCTGCCTGACTTAACAAACCAACAAAATAAGAGTTTTCACACAGTCAACCTCTGGCAGATTAAAAGACTGAAACAGGCTGTATAGCCTTGCAAAGACAGTTGAAATTGTTCTGTTTACTAACGAACCAACAAAAAAATGTTAGCCACTTGTTAAATAAAATTTTATATTCAAATATTGCAACAAATAAAATTCAGAAAGCTAGTGTTATAAACCCTGTTCCCTAAAACAGAAATTAATCTTCAGAATTTCCTGTTTCTTATTTTTTCGGAAAGCAATAAAAGATTTTTAATGTTTGAGTTAGATTTAACTTTTTCTAAAACCTTTTGAGAAATATCTATTCTTCTATCTACTTCATTTTTAACATCTATGTCTATTTTGTATTTTGAGAACAAAGC
>QNDJ01000458.1 GCA_003644825.1 Candidatus Zhuqueibacterota bacterium
TGGAGATGCAGGAACTGTGGTTATGTGTATGAAGGTAAAGAACCACCAGATTTATGCCCTGCCTGTGCTCATGCAAAAGCATATTATGAGTTGCTTGCTGAGAACTATTAAATCTTGAATAAAAAATTTAGGAGAAACTGATGAAAAAAACTACCATTTTATTTTTTTTAGTTTTTACATTTGTTTTATGTTCTTATTTTGCATCAGCACACTCTCAAAGTTGTATTGAATGTCATAAGAAAAATACTCCGGGTATTGTTTCTGATTGGGAGTTAAGTAAACATAGTCAGAGTGAGATAACCTGTTCTGAATGTCATATTAGAGTTCATGAATCTACCGGTAAAAAAGAAACGGTTCTTCCTACACCTGAGACCTGTGCCAGGTGCCATGAGGAACAGGTTAAACAATTTAAAAAAGGCAAACATGCACTTGCCTGGGCTGCAATGAAAGCAATGCCCACCATACACTGGCAGCCTATGGCTCTTACAGAGGGAATGAAAGGATGTGGTGGATGCCATAAAATTGGATTAAAAACAAATGAAGAAATTAAGAGTTTAAAAGAGAATGGTTCAGGATATGGTGTTTCATCGTGTGATGCCTGCCACACAAGACATATATTCTCTGTAAAAGAAGCGAAACAGCCTCAAGCCTGTCAGACCTGCCATATGGGTTTTGACCATCCTCAATGGGAAATGTATTCATCTTCTAAGATGGGTATAAGATATTTACTGAAGCAGAAAGGTATAATTTCAGAAAGTGCTGCTGCTCCAACCTGTCAGATGTGTCATTTACCGGGTGGTGACCATAATAATCGAACAGCCTGGGGTTTCCTTGCTGTTAGATTGCCTATGCCTGAAGATAAACAATGGACTGATGATAGGACAGTGATTTTACAGGCTCTTGGAGTGCTTGACCCGGACGGAAAACCTACAACAAGGCTTGATGTTGTGAAAAAAGCAAAAGTTGCAAGACTTACAGAAGAAGATTGGAAAGAGGAACGAAATAAAATGCTAAATGTTTGTTATCAATGTCACGCCAAAAAGTTTGCAAAATCCCAGCTGGAAAAAGGAGATAATATGATTAAGGAAGCAGACCATTTAATGGCAGAAGCAATTCGAATAGTAGCTGGATTATATAAAGATGGTGTTCTGAAAAAATCGGATAATTATTCTTATAGTTTTCCAGATTTACTTACTTTTCATGATGCTCCTTCTCTAATTGAACAAAAGTTGTTTGTAATGTTTTTGAAACACAGAATGAGAACTTTTCAGGGTGCTTTTCATTCTAATCCGGATTATGCTCTATGGTATGGCTGGAGTGAAATGAAAAGAGACCTTACAGAGATTAAAACCCTTGCTGAGGATTTAAGAAAAGTTAAGTAATAGAACACATACAGGATTTAGTTCAAGAAATAGATTTTACAAATTACGTGAATTTTTTTTAGAATTTTTATTGACTTTTCCAGGTTTTTACCGGTGCATTGTGTGAAATAATTTCTAAAATTTTGCTTATAATAATATGTAGTGGAATGATAAATTTATGATAGTGTATTTTTAATTTTTCTTCCGTAAAAGAGGTCATCAAAAAAGAGGGCAATACGCTGATTAACAGGATTTCTTGATACATAGAATCTAACAAGCCTGTGGATAAATGTATCTGGTTTTGAGTAAGGACAGACTCTTATGCATATACCACAGTCAGTTCCAATAGTTTTCCAGAATGAATAACATGTTTCCTGTTTTATGAACCAGTGTTTAAACCCTCTATTAGATTTTTTGTTTCCTTTATTGATGGATGAGGTCGGGCAATTATCGGCGCATTTTTTGCAGATGATGCAAAAATTTTCTATGTGATAATTTTTTCTTTTTGTTTCGATTAATTCAAGTTCTGTTGTAACAGCAGATATACGAATGCAGGGTCCATATACTGGGTGTATAAGTATTCCTGATCTTCCAACTTCACCCAGACCTGCATCATAGGCTAAAGGGACACACATAACTTCATAATTTCCATCGGTATGGGAACGGGCATCATATCCAAAACTTCGGATGTATTCAGCGATAATGTGAGCAATTTTTGCAGCCTCTACATAGGACCTTCCTGACTCCAGTAAAACAGGAAGAAAAGGAGCTTTTTTGAGCATACTTGAATCCATTGGGACTATTATTACAACCCCATATTTATGGGTTTTATTAACTTTTTTCCCCCAGTTTTCATATTGTCTGCCTTTATAACTATAAAAGTGATAGTCTTTGAGTTTTGTAATACCAACATCAACCGCTCCGTAATAAACAGCTATCTTTTTTATTGCTTTTGTGATTTGTTCTGTATTAACTTTATTTTTCTCTTTAAACTTTTCTCCCTTTGCCATGGGAATAGAGCGTTCCAGAATATTGAATGCTGCTTTAGAGATAGAAGAAATGTAGAAATCATAGAATTTACTTCCTTCTTCACATAGTTCTATTTTTTCGTGTATTTGCCTGTCTATTATTTCTTTATCTGGATTTTCTGTGTAATATATTTTAGCGATATCCGGGTAGAATTTTAAGTTGTTGCGAGAAAACATATGATCTCTCTCGTCGAATTGTTTTATGTTTGATAAATTCTCTTTTTCTAATTCGGGGAAAAACTTTATCAGTGAGGTTATACCAGAAA
>QNDJ01000459.1 GCA_003644825.1 Candidatus Zhuqueibacterota bacterium
CATTCAGGAATCGGTTCAAAGATATTAAAGACTTCCAGAAAAATAGGCCTGCCAGAGGATACTTCTCTGCTGATACTGGCCTTAATAGTGGGTATAGGAGGCGGATTAGGAGCAGTTTTATTCAGGAAATTAATTAGATTGTCAAACTATATTTTATTTGATATATTTTTCAACCAGATAAAACATATAAGTTTTGGTTCTTATTTGTTGCCAATTGTGCCAGGAATAGGAGGATTATTTGTTGGTTTAATGATATATTACTTTGCAAGAGAAGCTCGAGGTCATGGGGTTCCCGAAGTAATGGATGCTGTAGCGAACAAAGGAGGAATAATAAGACCCAGAGTTGTGTTTGTGAAAATGCTTGCATCAGCTATCTGTATAGGTTCAGGAGGGTCTACAGGTAGAGAAGGACCCATAATCCAGATTGGTTCAGCACTGGGCTCTTCTTTTGGTCAATTCTTTAAATTATCCACTGAAAGAATAAAGATTTTACTTGGATGTGGTGCAGCTGCTGGTATGGCTGCGACTTTTAATGCCCCTATTGCAGGCACTCTTTTTCCTCTTGAGATTATTCTTGGTGATTTCAGCATAAAAACTTTCAGCCCCATAATTTTATCTTCTGTAATTGCCACTGCTGTTTCGTGGAAATTTTTGGGAAGTGCTCCGGCTTTTATACTTCCGGAATATAAGCTTATCAGCAATTATGAATTTCTTTTATATCTTCTGATGGGAATAATTATGGGTTTTGTTGGTGTTGCCTATATAAGAACATTATACTATACTGATGACAGGTTTCTTAAACTTAAAAAGATTCCAGAATACGTTCATCCTGCAATAGGTGGAATTTTGATGGGGTTTATAGCGATTAAATTCCCACAGATTATGGGAAACGGATACGAAGCAATAGAACAGGCTCTTCATGGAAAATTAACATTAACCGTTCTTCTTTTCCTGTTATTTGCAAAACCAATAGGCACATCTCTTACCCTCGGGTCTGGAGGCTCAGGTGGGATATTTGCACCCTCTCTTTTCATAGGAGCAGTAGCTGGCGGCTGTTTTGGCAAAATTGCTAATATTATCTTTCCATCTATCACTGCACCCTACGGTGCATATTCCCTAGTAGCGATGGGTGCCGTAGTAGGTGCTGTAACTCATGCCCCTCTTACCGGTATAATTATTATTTTTGAGTTAACAAACAATTATAGAATAATTCTTCCTCTTATGTTTTGCACCATTACAAGCACCGTCATTGCAAAATTGTTATTAAGCGAATCCATATACACTATGGACCTGCTCAGAAAAGGTATTAGATTTAGAAAAGGAAGAAATGTATCTATGCTTGAGGAAATACCTGTTTCAGATGTGATGACCAGAAATTTCGATAAGGTCAGTGAAGAAACACCTATAAAGAGTATTCTTAATCTCATTCAGAAGAGTAGATTTACTGCTTTTCCTGTTACTGATTCTTATGGATACCTTAAAGGTATAATTACTTTCAATGATATTCGCTCTATCCTGTTTGAAGAATATCTCCATCCTCTATTAATTGCAAAAGATATTGCGACTTTTCCCGTTGTTACAATAAAGCCCGACGATAACCTTTCTGAAGCTTTAAGAAAAATGGAAGAAGGTGATTTTGACCTTCTGCCAGTGGTCAAAGGTAAAAATGGTCAAGTTCTTATGGGTGTTATTACAAGAGATGATCTCCTTAACAGGTACCACAAAGAATTCTTTGTTGAAGCCACTAAAAAATAGATTATAAAATTTAATTAATTAAACATCTAACTATTACTATTATAGGTTTTTAAGTAAAGAAATAAAATTCCAGTTGCTATTACAAACCCTGTACACAGGTTGTAGAAATCTTTTGAAATGATAGATATCGCTTTTCAAATCAAAGACAGGTTTAATTTTAAACAATAGCTCCATCAGGAGCAGAATGTAAAAATAACATTATCTACAAACATTCCACCCATACAAGTTTTTAAATTAACAGCTAATTTCTCTAATTATATGTAAAACAGTCTATTCAGAGACTTCAAGAAAAAATAACCCACTACCAGAATTCTATTCTGGTAGTGTTATTCTGGTAGTATAAAAAATTAAAAAACAACGAATTACACTAATTACACAATTTTTTTTAAATTACACCTTCATACTTTATGTTTTCTTTTCTTCTTCTGTTTGAATAGTTGCAGTTAATTTACAAAGATTTCTCAGCCTCTATATACTCTTAATGTTAAATTAAGGTTCCATTAAAGAGATCCAATAGGATCGGTATATAACAGGTCAGGCAGGGATGCCTGATCTACAGTCTTTGATATGTTTTATCTATAGATTGAGTACTAGTTCCACTTATCTTATGATACTTCCTGATATTGAAGAGATTGCTTCACCCCATACGGGGCTCGCAATGACAATTCAGATTCTAATAAAGAGCTCCGATAGGAGCGATATGTTTATAGAATAATAGACAAAAAAGATATAGAGCTCCATAGGAGCGGAATGTGATATTAAAAAACTATAACATGTAGAAGCTCGAACCAAAGAAATATTGTTTAACTCTTTTTTCCGCACCAGAATCGAATTCTGGTGCTGGAACAATCCAATGGTAAGTCATTAAAATGACTATCTTTAATTTAGAAGG
>QNDJ01000460.1 GCA_003644825.1 Candidatus Zhuqueibacterota bacterium
GTATTTTTATCTTCAACCATCTTACCAACGTAAATTAGTCTATTACCTTTTATCCTCATTGTTGAATATCCTGTATAATCACTTTGTTTTCCTTTAATAGTAAAGAATTTAGTTGACTGATGTATCAACCCTTTTCTGTCAATACTGTTTTCAATTCTCATTTTTCCTTTCTGGATAATACCATCTCCTTTATTAACAAAATTTGAGAAATTTCCTTCCCATATACCGCTGACCTTCAGGAAAGATTCAGTCCTGTTAATTATCTGTGCTTTTGAACAAGGAATTGACATTATCAACAGAGAAATAATAATTAGCACTGCTGGCAATAGCATTATTTGTTTTTTCATTGTTTTTCCTTTATTTTTTGATATTTTTTAGACTTTTTTATAAATAAAATCCATACTTTAAGGGGTCATCGGGGTCAATAAGGAACTGATGCCTGCCGGTAATATGAGCTGTGCCTTCTACCTGCGGGATAACTGCTGAATATTTTTCCAGGGAAACAGTTTTAACTATTTTACCGGTAAAATGTGTTCCAATGATACTTTCAATAACCACGGGTTGTCCAATTTTAACTTTTTTCTTTGCATAAAGAATTGCAAGATGTCCGCTTACTCCTGTCCCGGTGGGAGACCTATCCAACTCGCCATCAGCAAAAATACAAACATTCCTTATATCAGCTTTATCTGATGGAGAAGTCTCATAAAATATGGTCCCATACAAAAAGCTCAGGTCTTTCTCAAAAGGATGAATCGGCGGTTCCTTTTCAGCAACTGCTCTTTTTATTGCCATTCCTTTCTCAATAAGAAGTTTATAGTATTCAGGTATACATTTAACACCGGCTTCTTCTGCCCTGACGTATGCATAAAAAGCACCCCCAAAGGCAATATCAAATTTAATTTCTCCTATACCGGGCACATTCACTGTTTTATCCAGAGATAAAGCAAAGGAAGGAACATTATTAAAGTAAACACTTTTGACTTCTTCATTTTCAATTTTAGCAAATGCTGTTACCAGCCCTGCTGGTGTATCTATTTTCACTTTTGTTTCTGGTTTTTTCACAGGAATTATTCCAGTTTTCAGAACCACCGTGGTAACAGCGATAATTCCATGACCACACATTGTGCTGAACCCTTCGTTATGTAAAAACAGAACACCAAAATCTGCTTCAGGTGTAACAGGTGGAGTGATTATACAACCATACATATTGGGATGTCCTCTGGGTTCCCACATAAGAGCCGTTCTCAAATGGTCAAAATGTTCCTTAGCATATCGACGCCGTTCAAGAATTGTACCACCCTGCAACCCCGGAAACCCACCAATTATAACCCTTAATGGTTCTCCTTCCGTATGAGCATCTATTGTAGTAATTTTTGTCCATTTTTCTGGTATTTCCCATCCGGTATTTATCTTCATATTCACTATCTCCTGTTAATATTGATAAATACGCTTAAATAAAAATATAATAAAAATTTATTATGGAGACTCAGCATAACATATCATTGATATTCTACTTTATTGGTTTCATTGATTTTGCAGAAGGTGTAACAGCCAGTCCACCAAGGGAAGTACACCTCAACTCTGCAGGTAGCATTTTACCGGTAGAATATACCGCATCAATGGTTTCATCCAGAGAAACAGGATTTTCATATCCGCCAAGAATCAAATCAGCACATACAAAAGCGCTCGATGCTCCTGTTGCATTTCTTGTATGACAGGGAATTTCCACAGTTCCCTGCACAAGGTCACAAACTGAACCCATTGTATTTTGAAACGATATTGCAGCCGCATCAATAGCCTGCTGGGGTGAACCACCTGCTGCTTCGACAACAGCAGCGGACGCCATTGCAGTAGCCGCACCAATCTCAACCTGACATCCAGCCACTTCAGCAGCAAAAGTAGCACGTTCAGCAACAATTAACCCAATTCCACCTGCTGCTAAAAGAGAATAAATTGTTCTCTCCAAGCTTAAATTTTTTTCTTCAGCCAGTGTTACTAAAACCCCTGGTATCACTCCAGCTGAACCACCCGTTGGCGCTGCGCATACTATACCCATTCCACAATTGATATGTAAAGCAGCCATTGCCCTTGCTGCTGCCCTGGTATGTAAACCACCAATAGCTGTTTTCCCTTCTTTTTCAGAATTGTATACTTTACCTGCACAGGGATGTAGTAGTCGCATCGATGGCGGATTTTCCTTTAACCCTTGAAATACAGATTCTCTCATTATATTATAACGATGTTCCATTTCTTTAATAATTGACTTTTCAGGTAATTTTAGCAGGGTTGACTCATACATCAATGCGATTTCCCCAAGTGAACATCTTTTTTCTTCTGCCAGAGACACCATTTCCGAAGCCTTCAAGAAAAGGGGCTCACCCCTCTTTATAAAATACAGAGGAGAAGTTGTACATAAATTATATACACCCTGCAGTGATTCAATATTTCTTTTTACATTATCATCCAGAGGAGCATATCTTCTTATAATTAAAAGTACTTTATTGTTCTTTTTTTGAAGTCATATTTATTTGTACAGTGTTAGGGTGATCTGCTTCTGGAATTCTGTCAGTATAGAATTTAATCTTAATGCCATTGGCTGAAGCCATACTCAATGCCCCGGAAATCCTCTTATCTATTATAGAC
>QNDJ01000461.1 GCA_003644825.1 Candidatus Zhuqueibacterota bacterium
AATAAGAATATTTCTTATGGTATTAAAGAAGATGTAATAAAGAAATTAGTTATTGAACTTAAAAAAGATTATGAACCAAAACAGAATATTCTTATAGCTGAAGGGGTTCCACCAGAAAAAGGAAAAGATGGTGAGGAAATCTACAGTATATTTAAAACCATTGACAAAGATGAATCAGGTAAAGAGAATGATGTAAGTTTTATATATTATATAAATATTGAAAGTATAAAAAAGGAATATCGCCCTGCAATTGCTGTAAAACCCGATGAAAAAATTGCAACTGCTACAAGAAGTGAAAAAGGAAAAGATGGAATTGATATATTCGGTAATGTAGTTCCAGCAGAAAAAGGAAAAGAAAAATATATCATAGGTGAAAATGTTTATGTAGATATTGAAGATAATAAAGTTCATTTCAAATCAAAGATATACGGCTATGTTCAATTGAGGGGGGATGAGATTTCTGTTGTTTCACCGATATGGATTTCAGAAGACTTTATGGAGGCTTATTTTATCAATCTTCCTCAAAAAAATCCTGAAAAGGTTTTTCCATATAATGGAGTAATAAAAGATTTGATAAAAATGAAGGGCATAGAATTTGGGGTTATGGAGAATAATTTGAAAAAGATACCGGAAATGGTAAAAAACTGGGCGGAAGAAAATCTAATTATACCAATTGCAAGAGGTCAGGAACCAGTTCCGGGAAAAGATGCAAGAATAGAATTCTTTTTTAATGTTGAAAGAAAACCGGGGAAAATTCTACCCGATGGTTCAATAGATTTTAAAGAACAGGAACTTATTCCAGTCGTTAAGGAGAATCAATTACTGGCAGTAAAGTATTTTCCTGAAGAAGGTACCCCGGGTATTAATTTGAAAGGTGAAGAAACACCCGCTGAAAGAGGAAAAGACAAGAATATTACTGCCCAGCATAATGTCAGGACGGTTCAGGGCAAAAACAAACTCCTGTATTATTCTATGATTGAAGGAAAAGTACAATTAGTTGGGAGTTCATCTTTAAGTGTTAATAAACATTATAACGTACTTGGAAATGTCGACTATTCAACAGGCAACATCTACTTTAATGGAGATGTTAATATTAAAGGTTCTGTTCTATCAGGATTTAAAGTTAAGGCGGAAGGAAGCGTTACCGTAAAAGAAACTGTAAATCCAGGAGCAGAAATTATTTCAGGAGGTGATGTGATTGTTGGACAGGGAATTGTCGGAAGAGGAGATACTAAAATTGTTGCAAAAGGAACTGTTAAAGCAAAATTTCTTCAAAATGTAAATATTGAAGCTGAAGGAGATGTTATTGTAGGAAGTTATATCATTAACAGTTCTGTAAAATGTGGAGGAATGCTCATTACCCCACCAAAAGATTACATGAAAGATGTAAAAGGCTCCATTACTGGAGGCGTTGTTAATGCTGTAATTGGAATTAAAGCAAGGAATATCGGCTCGGATTTCACAAAAGGAACAAAAGTAATTGTTGGAAACGACTGGAAAGTCGAAAAAAAACTTGAAAAAGTAGAAAAAGCTATTGAATACCTCGAGCTCAACAAGAAAAAACTTTTAAGAACTGTAAGAATATCCGAGCTTGACCCAAGAAAAATAAAAGAAGTTTTTAATAAACTCCCTAAAAAAAAGCAGCTCGAGTTCCTGTCTGCAATTGAAAAAATCAGAGAACTGGATAGAATGGAAAAGGAAGTAGAAAATAAAAAAAGCGAACTCCTTAAAGAAACTAAAGAAAGAATTGAACATGCCAACATCAGTGTTCTGGAAAAATTATATCCGAATGTATATATTCAGATAGGAGAATCAAAGCTTATCACCGAGCTCCCCCTTGAGAGAGTAAGATTATTTGAAGATAAAAACAAAAAAGAAATTATATGGAAAAAATTATAATTTAACTTTTACATCCTCTGTTCCATATTTTTTTAAATAATCCTTTATTGACTCTGTAGTTTTGCCCATCATTTCCAGATATTCTATAACATCAGATATAGTAATTATACTTTCAACAGGTATTCCTGTCTTTTCTTCAAAAACATTAATGGCAGAAGTCCCATCGGTTCCTATTTCCTGCCTGTTTACCGTAATAATAAGGTATGGAAAATGGAGGTTTTCAGCAACATTACCAAGAATTGAAAGAGACTCAAATTTTGTATCACCAGTTGTGAATACATCATCCAGCATTATAATTCTATTTCCTGTTTCTATTTTTTTTCCAACGATTAAATTTTTAGATTTATCTGTTGTTGAAGAAATATCCCCGTGCATTTTAGCTTCTTTTCTATTAAACGCATAATGTTTAACAACATTAAAATCTCTGCTTAAGGATATAGAAGTAGTAACAGCAAGAGGAATACCTTTATATGCAGGTCCATAGATAATATCGAACTCATCAGGATTCATTAAATCCATAATCTTTGATGCAAAGAAGAACCCGAGACGGTCAATGGAATATCCATCATTTAACTGACCTGTATTAATAAAATAGGGCGATACTCTTCCACTTTTGAGTTTAAACTCACCAAAGCGTAAAGCACCCCGGGATATTATGAACTCTATAAATTCTCTTTTATACTTTTCCATAGTCTTTCTTTTTTTAAAACTACAATATAAAATAAAAAAAATTAAATTCAAT
>QNDJ01000462.1 GCA_003644825.1 Candidatus Zhuqueibacterota bacterium
ATTATGTAAAGATAAGAAATATTTAAATTTAATTGATTTTTATTTAATAAAATTCTATATTATAAGTTTAAAATGAATATTGAAAATAACATAAAAGAATTAAGAAAAAGAGTAAAAGAATCGGCTTTAAGGGTTAATCGAAATCCTGATGAGATAAATATTGTAGCTGTATCTAAAACCTTTCCTGTGGATTATATTAAGGAAGCTGTTCGGTGTGGTATAACCGATATAGGTGAGAATAGGGTCCAGGAAGCAGAAAAAAAGATAATAGAACTTGGAAATATTGCTCGATGGCATATGGTTGGTCATTTACAGAGGAATAAGGTAAAAAAGGCTGTGAGATTGTTTGATATTATTCATTCTGTAGATAGCTTGAGGCTGGCAGAAGAAATAAATTCCAGAACGGAGAAAATTCCTTTTCCAATTTTAATAGAGGTTAATATTTCTGGGGAGGAAAGTAAATTTGGTATAGAGCCTGATAAAGCAATTGAACTTGCTAAAAGTATTTCTAAACTAAAAAACCTTAAAGTAGAAGGATTGATGACAGTACCACCTTTTGGTTTGCCATCTGAAGAAATCAGGCCCTATTTCAGGAATTTGAGATTATTAAAGGAAGAAATAGACAGGATGGGAATTTTTAATGAAAAGTTAAAATACCTTTCTATGGGGATGACAGGCGATTTTGAAATTGCTATTGAAGAAGGTGCAAATATTATACGTATAGGTACGGCAATTTTTGGTGAAAGAAAAAAATGTATGTTTTAAACAAAAGGAGTAAATTTGAAGATATCTTCAATCGATATAAGAAAACAAGAGTTTAAAAAAGCTATGAGGGGGTACGATACAACAGAAGTAGAGAGCTTCCTCGAGCTTGTAGCTGATGAGTTTGAGATAATACAGAGGGTAAATAGTGAATTGAAAAATAAGGTTAAGAGCCTTGAAGCAGAACTTGAAAGGTATAAACATATTGAAAAAAGCCTTCAAAGTACTTTAATGGAGGCTAAAGAATCGTCCACACTGGAAAAAGAAAAGGCCAGAAAAAATGGTGAGTTTATAATTAAAGAGGCTGAATTTAGAGCAATGAAAATTATTGAAGATGCTCAACAGATGTCTAAAAAATTAAAGGATGAAATTGCTATTTTAAAATCCCAGAAGAATTCATTAGCTTCAAGGCTCAAATATTTGTTGAGGTCCCAGATTGATCTGATTAAAATACTTGAATCGGATGAGATGACAATAGAAGAAATTGAAAGAAAAAAAAGAAAGGTTTCAGGTGCTGATAAAGAAAAGATTATACAGAAAAAGCAGGAAGCTGAAAAAATAATTTCTGAAAAAGAAAAAGAGAGGAAAAAAGTAGAAATTTCATCAGAGAAAGAGGTTGATAAAAAAGTAGAGAAAAAAATTATAAATGGATTTAACATTATTGACAAGATGATTCTCGAAAAAGAAAAATCTGAAGAAAATAAGGAAAATGAATCTGAAGATAAGAAGTAAAATTGAAATATCTGGTAATATGTTTATTAACAATTTTGAAAAAAATAAACAGGAAGTTTATAATGAAAACTGAGCTTCGTAAGGAAATTGAAAAAGCTGTTGAAGAGATAAAAAAGAAATCATCCCTGAAACCTGTTATCGGGATAATTCTCGGGACAGGATTGGGGGGGCTCGCCAGGGAGATAGAGCAGGATGCCGTTATACCTTATGAGGAGATTCCTGGTTTTGCCGTTTCTACAGTTGAGTTTCATAAGGGAAGACTGATTCTTGGAAAATTGTCAGGAAAGAATGTTGTTGCTATGGAGGGTAGGTTTCATTACTATGAAGGGTATTCGATGAAAGAAATTACCTTTCCTGTTAGAGTAATGAAGGAATTGGGTGCAAAAATTTTGCTTATTTCCAATGCTGCTGGTGCTTTGAACCCACTTTTTGAAAAAGGGGATATAATGATAATGAAGGACCATATTAACCTTTTAGGGGATAATCCATTGAGAGGAAAAAATGATGAGTCCTTTGGTCCAAGGTTTCCTGATATGTCAGAACCTTATGATGGAAAGTTAATTAAACTTGTTGAAGATATTGCCCTTGAGGAAAAAATCAAGGTTCAGAAAGGGGTTTATGTGGCAATGACCGGTCCTTCTCTGGAAACTGCAGCTGAGTACAGGTTTTTAAGGATTATAGGTGCTGATGTTGTCGGTATGTCAACTGTTCCTGAAAATATTGTTGCTGTTCATATGGGGATGAAAGTGCTTGGACTTTCTGTTGTTACTGACTTATGTTTTCCTGATAATTTGTCACCCATTAATATTAAGGAGATAATAGAAATAGCAAATAATGCAGAACCTAAATTAACTCTATTGATGAAAAAAGTTGTGGAAAAGTTATGATGTATAAAATTTATCCAAAAGAAATAAGTTATCCGAAAATTGAACTTGATATTCTTAAATACTGGGAAAAAGAAAATATTTTCAAGAAATCAGTGGAAGAAAGAGATAGAGACAAAAGGTTTGTTTTTTACGAAGGTCCACCTACTGCAAATGGTAAACCTGGCGTTCATCATGTTATTTCCAGAACAATAAAAGATTTAATTTGCAGATACAAAACAATGAAAGGGTTTCGGGTTGAAAGAAAAGCAGGCTGGGATAC
>QNDJ01000463.1 GCA_003644825.1 Candidatus Zhuqueibacterota bacterium
CATATATTCAATCTTTATTTTATTCAATTGGGTTATAATTTTGAATGAAAACAAAACCTTAAATGTATTTAAACATTACTGGCATATTAATAAAAAGGAGTGCTAAAATGAGAAGGTTAGTTTTTTTAATATTATTCTTATTTTTCTTATTCGGTAATATTTATTCTCAGGAAGTTCTTTCAGTTGATGATTGCATTTCTATTGCATTAAAACGTAATGCTCAATTAAATAATGCAAGATATAACCTTGGAATTTCAAGAGCAAATAAACTTGGAAGTTTATCATCGATTCTTCCCAGGTTTTCTGTTTCTTTTTCCTCAAGACAAAACAAAGTTAGTACATCAACATATTTAAGAGATACTCCTGTTATAGACACCGAAACAAAAAAAGTAATCGGCTATAAACAGGAAGAAGTAACAACAAGAGGTTACGATAGAAATTTCCATTATGCAAATTTTAACTGGAACCAGACCATATACGATGGTGGAGCCTGGTGGAATAGAATTAAAAAAGGTAATACCGATTTAGACGCAGCTAAATTTAATCTGGAATCCGCAATAATAAGCACAATAACATTAGTCCAACAAAGATACCTGGAACTCCTGAAAGAAATAAAACAACTGGAAGTATATGAAAAAAGTGTAAAAAGCGCTGAAGAACAGTTACATAGAACAGAGAGTATGTATAAAATTGGTTCCGTTGCTCAAGCCGATGTATTTAGAGCAAGAGTAAATCTGGGAAATGAAAAAATAAACTATTTAAAACAAAAAAATATAATAGAAGCAGCAAAAGCAAACCTTAACATCGCTATGGGGAAAAATCCCAATGAAGAAATTAATATCGATGTAAACGCTTTTGAGAACGTTAAGGTTCAGGAAATTAATATATCTCTTGAAGAGGCAATCCAGAAAGCCCTGGACAGTAACCCTGAATTAAAAAGTCTTTCAAAAAATATGGAAAGCAGTGAACTGGCAGTTAAAATAGCAAAATCAAATAGAATACCAACCATTGGGGCTCAAATCGGTTATTCAAGGAGCAACTCCTTATTCAAAAGAGTATATGCTGACTTTGATAAAAACTACTCCTGGAATTTCTCAGGTCAAATATCGTTTAATATCTTTGATGGATTTCAAACTAAATCATCTATTAGAAGAGAGCAGGAATCTGCTTTAATTGCAAAAGAAAACTATGAAAGTAGAAAAAGAACCCTTGCAAATGAAGTAAAACAGGCATATAATAATTATATGGCTTATAAAGAGATTATGAAACTTAATGAGGAAAACGTAAAATCTGCAGAAGAAGACCTCAGACTGGCTCAGGAAAGATATAGAGTAGGTGCTGGAACTTTGTTAGAAACTATTGATGCTCAGGTAAATTTAACAAAAGCAAGAACTATGTATGTCAGAACAAAATACGATTTATTGATATATTTATCACAACTTAAAAATCTCATAGGAATGGTTGATGAAAAATATTACGATATGGCAGAATTTAAAAGATAAAAAATGAGGTAAAGAAATGAGCTTGATAGAACTAAAAAAAATAAAAAAAATATACAATATGGGGGCTGAAAAAGTTCACGCTTTAAGGGGGATTGATTTAGAAATTTTACCAAATGAATACGTTGCAATTATGGGACCTTCAGGTTCAGGGAAATCTACACTTATGAATATACTTGGTTGCCTGGATACTCCAACATTCGGTACATATAAATTCAAAGGAACAGATGTCAGCAATATGAATGATGACCAGCTTGCTGAAATTCGTAATAAAGAAATTGGATTTGTATTCCAGACATTTAACCTTCTTCCAAGAGCCGATGCCCTTCATAATGTTGAATTACCCTTGATATACAGTGGAACACCGAGTAGCAAAAGAAAAAAACTTGCTGAAGAAGCTCTTGAGAAAGTCGGATTGAAGGATAGAATTCATCATAAACCAAATGAGTTATCCGGAGGGCAAAGGCAGAAGGTTGCTATTGCCCGGGCTCTGGTAAACAAACCTTCAATAATTCTTGCTGATGAGCCTACAGGCAACCTCGATTCTAAATCAGGAAGAGAAATTATGCAGATAATGGAACAACTTCACAATATGGGTAATACAATCATTGTTGTAACTCACGAAGAACATATAGCAGCTTATTGTAAAAGAGTTATAAAATTATTTGACGGATTTATTGAGGAAGACAAAATTATTAAATAAATTAATTTAAAAAGAAAGGAAGAAGATATGATAATTACAACAACTCCTAATATCGAGGGAAAACGAATTGTAAAATATCTTGGTGTTGTTGCTGGAGAAGCCATTATGGGAGCAAATATAGTAAGAGATATATTCGCATCTATTACAGATATAGTTGGGGGCCGTTCTGGTGCTTATGAAGAAAAACTCATCCACGCTAGAAACATTTCTATTGAAGAAATGAAAGAACACGCAAAAGAATTGGGCGCAAACGCAATTGTCGGTATTGACCTTGATTATGAAGTAGTCAGGGAAGGAATGTTAATGGTAACAGCCAGCGGAACCGCAGTTTATATCGAATAAAATAACGGATAATATCCAGTAATACTTTAACTTATTTTTTATATAACCGAGATTTTCTGCCACAAGTGTATATTCTGTTTTATTACATTTC
>QNDJ01000464.1 GCA_003644825.1 Candidatus Zhuqueibacterota bacterium
ATGTTGAACTTATATTGAAACACAATTATAATGTTAATAAAAACATTTTTAACAACAATCATACAATCGAGAAAATAGCAGAGGATTACTTTAATTTACCAGGCAATAAGAGCTCTTTTTTGCAATTTTTCTACATTTCCTCCCAGCATTTTATATCTGTATATAATCTGAGCAATATTTTCAAGAGTACTTGCATAATGAAGAGCTTCTTCAAGATAATGGCCAATAGCAAAACTTCCGTGTCCTCTGACAAGTACAATCTTATAGTTCTTCAAAAGACCGGGTAGCACTTCTTCCATTTCTTTAGAGCTTGTTCCAAATTCAAACTCAGCTACAGGAATCTTCCGTAAAATATAAGAACCCTCAACGTCTATAGGAATAATCTCATCATAAAGAAAAGATAGAGAAACTGCAGTAAGAGGATGTGTATGAATAATTGCCAGTGCAGATGTTCCTTTATATATTGCTCTATGAACACCAATCTCAGTTGAGGCAAGAGTAATCCCGCTATCATTATGCTCAATCCCGGTTTCAATTATATCTTTCTCTTCAAGGAATCCTAACATAGAAGTTCTTCTTGTGATAAGAATTTTGTTCCCTACACGAACACTTATATTTCCACTATGGGAATTATTCAGTCCCGCAAGAAAAATTGCTCTCCCTATCTTTTGAAATTCTTTTATAATATCCTTATACTTATTTTTTGTAGATTCCATTTTTAAAATCACTCTTTATATATATTAAAATTTAAATATCCAGGATAGACAGAATCTTTTTATATGGCTTGTATTGTTACTTTTACACTTACAATGACATAAAAATTAGCTTTTTTAACAACTTCTACAAAATTCCAGCCCCAGTTCTTTAAGTTTCTCTCGAGTTGGTATTCCATTTTTGTCCCATCCACGAAATTCGTAGAACTCATCGAGCATTTCGTTCAGATGAACCGTATAGCCTTTCGCCGGACCATTTCTCACTGGTTCTTTCAGAAGCCTATCAGGAAGAGTATCATCTTTTCTACTGAATCCTTCTCTTATGTTAAACAACCTTTCTATATTAAAGATTCTTTCTCCAATTTTTAACAGGTCTTCCGATGTTATATTTTCCCCTGTAACAGCATTAAATAACCTTGCAAAATGAATTTCAGAAATAGCAAACGTTGAAAACCTGCAAACTACAAGAGAATCAGCAACTGCTCCAAGATTCTGTAATTCAAAAATCAATCCTGATTTTCCACTCCGTCTAAATCTATCGATCATCCGAGGACTTCCCAGAATTTCAGGGGCAATCATATAACCACCTCTTAAATGACAACCACCTCTATTTGTTGTTGCATAACAAACCCCCTGTCCCTGGGCTCCTCTCGGGTCATATCCAGGCAACTCAAGACCCTTTACTGTCATTGAATATTGAGGAGCATTATACCTTTCTGCAAACCTTTTTGAGCCATCAGCAAGCTCATCTCCAATTCCTTCTCTATAAGCAACCTTTTTTATAATTTCTTTTATTTTACCCGTATCTCCAAACTTTAAGCCTGTATTTATTATCCCTTTTTCATTCATTTCCATAGCACAGGCAATAGTTGCACCTGTTGAGATAGTGTCCAGACCATATTGATTGCATAAATAACTGGCTTCGGCAATAAACTCAATATCGTTAATACCACAATCAGCGCCAAAAGCCCAGTTTGATTCATATTCTGGACCTTCGCCCTGCATACTTTTTGTTCTTGTTTTTCGGGCACATTGAATAACACATCCCCAGCACCCTGCTTTTTTAACAAGAATTTTTTCAGTAATTGATTCTCCAGAAATATCGTCAGCCTTTTCAAACTGTGAATACTGGAAATTTCTTGTAGGGAAAATTCCACTCTCGTTGATAATATTTACCAGAACTGACGTTCCAAATTCAGGAAGTCCTTTTGATGTAATGGGATTTGCTCTAATCATCTTATTTGATTCATAAACCGCAAGTTTCATTTTTTCTTTATCTGCAATTTTTATCGACTCCGTTCCATTAACCACAACAGCTTTCAGATTTTTAGACCCCATTACTGCTCCGGCACCACCTCTACCAAGAGCTCTATCCTTTTCATTCATAATTGAGGAAATAAGAACAAGATTTTCACCAGCAGGACCTATACATAAAACATTTGAATTTTCACCTTCCTTATTAAGAAGATAATCTGTTGTTTCATCAACGAGTTTTCCCCATATTTCTCCTGCTTCTTTGATTTTAACATCATTATTATTTATTATTATATAACAGGGATTCTCAGATTTTCCAGAAATTATTAGAGCATCATATCCTGTTTTTTTAAACTTAACGCCCCATCGCCCTCCAGAATTGGCATCAAGTATTGTTCCACTAAGGGGGGATTTCGTAGAAACGCTAAATCTCCCAGAAGTGGGCGCTGTAGTGCCCGTCAAAGGTCCTGTTGCAAAAATCAATAAGTTTTCAGGTGAAAAAGGTTCTGTTCCAGCAGATAATCTATCATAAAGAATCTTTGAGCCATAACCCCTGCCACCTAAATAATTTCGGATAATATTTATATCTAATTTCTCTTCATTGATAATTTTACTTGATAAATCAATAAGCAAAACCTTACCCATTAAACCAAACATATTCTATTC
>QNDJ01000465.1 GCA_003644825.1 Candidatus Zhuqueibacterota bacterium
CGGTAATTATATTATTATGTTAAATAATGAATTTTTTTATCCTTTATTTGCAACTCAAAATTGGTCTTCTTTTTTGAGTATTTATAGTTTGAATATTTTTATTTGTTCAGGAATTGGAATTATTTTTATCGTTATAATGAAAAGTGGAATTTTAGCGGATGTTTTCTTCTTTTCTTTTTCTGGCTCTAATTTTATCGACCAATTGTAATAGTTTTTTATCGTATTCTTTAACAGTAATTTTTCCAGCAAGGAGTTCTCTTCGAAGTTTTGTATATCCAACAAAATAATCAAGGTCTCTAAAATATCCAAGAGCTTCCTGTGTTGTAATTCCTTGTCTGTTCATAAAATCCAGTAATTCTTGTCTTGATGGTATTCTTTTTCTGGCAGCTTCAGCAATAATTTCCTGATATTGATTTTCCTTTTTCATTGCCAGAGCCTCTTTTTCATCTCTATGAATCTGGTCCCAGTAAGCATAATAATCTTTCAAAGCTGCTTTTACATCCGGTTTATCGATAGTTTCAAGAATTTGAACAGCAGTAGTATGAACTTCAGGATCTTCAGAAATCAAGGAGTTTATTAATCCATTAATGATCCATTGAGGGCGTTTTTCAAATAACCTTGCGGCTTCAATTGCTCTCTGTCTTTCTGACATTATTGGTGATTTTCTTTTTGTTAATATTTTTAATAACTGGGGAACGATTTTCTCATCACCAATATAATCCAGGGAAAACGCCACAGCTTCCATTCTTTTATGATAACCGTTTATATCTTTTCCCATAGCCCAGTTAATTCCAGCTTTTTTAAAATTTTGAGCTTTTTCAATTTTCATATCAGTAATTGAAGCATTTTCCCAGGTTTTACCACCATCAATGGAATATTGAGTTATAGGAGATGTAGTATCATCCAGAGCAAAATTATATCTTACACTAATATCACCGGTTTCTTCACCTTTGGTCAATTTTGAGTAGAATGGGTCATTTAATAACAAATCTCTGGATATTACAGGAATTCCTCGATCTCTATCTTTTGGTATAATTCTTATTTTAACCGGTTTATTTCTTTCGACGGATGTTACATCAAAATCAGAATACCAGTGTATTACGCCTTCGTAATCTACAGGACTCAGATTTGTTAAATCACCTGAAATAGTTGCTCTTTGCCAGGAACGTCCTTCATTTGTAGAATAATCAACCTGAAGACTTATCAAATCTTCTTCAGGGTCTGAAATTTTATAATATATCTCAAAAAATTCATTTTCTCTTGTTCTTAATATCTGAATAGAAGGTGGCTGGTTATTATCTACATGAAACGGTTTTGATATTGCTACACGACCAATAGTGGCATCCCCATAGGAAGAAACTCTTAAAAGAATATTTGAGAAATCATCACCTTTTAAATCTTCTTCTGATCTCCATATATACCATAGAGAATCAGGTGTAGAAAGACCCGGTGGAGTCGTTTTATATACTGTTGCAGGAAACCAGTTTCTACCATTGTTAAATGAATAATTGAAGTAGAATTTTTTTTCTTTTGAACCGCTGGGTTCAGGATAATAAACCACAATAGTAATATCACCTGTAACTTCTTTTTCAATATTTTTAATTCCAACCGGTACATAATCAACTTTCAGGTTAAGAAAAGCAGGTATACCTCGATATTTATTTTCTTTTCGGTCTGATGGTGTAATTCTGAAGATGAGCTTTGTTTGTGGAGAAATATCAATGGAATCAAGGTCAGACCTCCACACTAATTTATTGCTATAAATTACTCCAGTAAATTTTTCTATTTTCCCCTCAACAGTTGCGGGTTTCCAGGTAATTCCACCATCTTCTGAATATTCAGGTGTAATATATAAAGTATCAAGTTCTATATCATCTAATCTGTAATTTACATAAACTTTTCCTGTTGGGTCAATATGGAAATTATTAATCTCTATTTTAGGCGGTAGGTTTCTTTCAACATCAAATATTCTCTCGTGAATTCCAGCTTTTTGCGGGTCTTTTCCTTCCTGTATAACCTTTAGAAGGACTTTTTCAGGTTCCTTCTCTGCTGGAATTAAGAAGTGTTTCATCAATAAAGGAATTGCTCTTTTATCACCAATCTTTCCAAGAGCAATAACTGCGTCTACATCATAAGGGCGCTTTTCTTTCACAACCTTCATCAGAATGGGAACCGCCCTTTTATCTTTTAAATTTCCCAGCGCCTTAACGGCATTTATGGCAAAAGGCTTGTCATCCTTTACAATCTGAATAAGGTATGGTACAACATCTGTGTTTCCTATCATTTCAATGGCTGTTATAACCTGGGGTGAATATGGTACATTTTTTTGTATGGCATCAATAAAATATGGTAAAACATCAGAATTTCCTATTTTACCAAGAATAATTGCTGCTTCACCTGCATATTTACTTCCTTTGATGAAACATTTGAGAATTTTATCATATTGAGAGCGGTCTCCTTTCCAGTATTCTCTTTCGGCTTTTTTCAGTTCTTTTAAAGATTGTGCAAAACAACTACAACTTATTAATAAAATTAAAATTAAAACTAATATTTCTTTTTGTTTATGTAATAACTTCATAATTCATATTAACATAGTTCTTTTACTTTTACTATACTTAATACGATAAAAG
>QNDJ01000466.1 GCA_003644825.1 Candidatus Zhuqueibacterota bacterium
AACAATTATTGACTTTTAAATAATTTTTTATTATCTTTTAAAAATAAATTATTTTATATTTTGTAAATATTGGATTTACGAATGCAATAATAATCTATGAGGGTTTTTTCTCAAAGAATACATACAATTTTTGTGATTTCATTGTTTTTTGTAAACATTATTTTCGCGCAGACGGGGGGGCAAAATTTTGACCTGGCAGAATATTCAGATTTTTCTGATCCTGTAATTCCTTCTTCCTTCATATCTCTTTACGAGGGCGAAGATTCCTATATTATTTTAGTCGAAAAAAGAGGACAAAAGCTTTTTCTATTGAATAATGTTAATGGAAACATTTCAATTATAAAATCATATCTGTGTTCTACTGGAAGAAAAATAGGAGATAAAAAAGAGTCGGGAGATTTAAGAACTCCAGAAGGTGTTTATTTCTTTCGAAGTAAAATTGACAGTACTGAATTGCCACCATTATATGGTGCTGGAGCTTTTGTTTTAGACTATCCCAACATATTTGATAGAATTAAACACAAAAATGGCTATGGTATATGGCTTCACGGGACAAACGAACCTGAACGAATACAAAACTCCAACGATACAAAAGGATGTATTGTTGTAAAAAATGAAGATATTCTTGAACTGGGAAAATACATCGTTCTAAATGAAACACCTATTATTGTAGTTAATGAAATAGTATATAGAAAACTGGAATATGTTAACAAAGATAAAGATGAAGTGTTAACATTCCTGAAAAAATGGAAAAAAAGCTGGGAATCAAAAAATATTAAAGAATATATTCAATGTTATTCAAGATACTTTAAATTCAGAAAAATGAACTTAAAAGCTTTTAGAAGTTACAAAAAAAGAGTCTTTAATATATACAAATGGATTAAAATTAATATAAATAATATCCAGATATTTAAAAGTGAATCAAATATTTTAATAAGCTTTCTTCAGGAATTTAAAACAGATTCCTATTATGACTATGGTGTTAAACAACTATATCTGACAAAGGAAGACAATTCATATAAGATTATCGGTGAACTCTGGTCAAAAGTTGAAGACAATACTGGCAATATAAAATAATTAAAGCTAAATTAATGGAAGATGAAATTATAACAATTATAATTGCAAGCAGTACAAAAGAAATTAGAAGGTTTAACCTCAAACAAAAAACTCTTAAGCTGTTAAAAATCACTGGAGTTATTTTCATTGTATGCTTTTTTCTTCTAATAGTACTCACCATTTACTTAAATAAATCAAACAATCTTTTAAAGTCAAAAATTTCAGCTCTTGAACAAATAAATCTTAAGATGGCTAATATTGAAAAACAAAAAAATGAACAATTAAAAAATAAAAAACTAATTATAAATGCAACTATAGATTCAATAAGAACCGGCAAAAAAGACTCACTACAGGAGATATTATCCGATGATATAGGTATAAATAACGTCTCGATTACAAAAAGTGACACAAATTTCAAAATACAGATTTCATTCAGACTAATTAACAAAAAGATGAAAAAAACAATAAGTGGTTATGTTATTATTACCGGTCTGCCATATTTATTAAATAAAAACATATACACAACTTATCCTCCATTTATTCAACTTGACCAAAATTACGCACCTCTTGATTACACCGAAGGCGAAAGCTTTTCAATATTGAAATTCAAAATAATAAGCGCATCATTAAAAATTCCAGCTTCAATTAAAAATATTGACTTTATTGTAGTCACTGTATATTCAAGGTCTGGAAAAATACTTTTAAGAAATATTTTAAACATATATGACTACATTGAAAATTAATAATAAACCGGTAACAATCCTGCTGATTTTATTTCTGACTTTTTTCTTCATATCATTAAACAGTAGAAGAAGATTCCACCATATAATATATTTCAAAAACACACCTTATGAGTTAAATGTTTATAAGATTATAGGAAGAAACCCGGGTAAAAAGATGTTAATTATTGGTGGTATCCATAATGAACCCGGTGGATATCTTACAGCTGATCATTATGTCGATATGAAACTTGAAAGGGGCACACTAATTGTTGTTCCCAGGGCGAATTTCCATACAATTATTGCCGATAAAAGAGGTATTAATGGGGATATGAATAGAAAATTCACATCTCAAAGAATTTCAGAAGACTATGATTCACAAATAGTGGAAATCCTGAAAAGGTTGATGGCAGAAGCCGATATACTCCTGAATCTTCACGAAGGGTCAGGTTTTTATAGAAACAAATATATATCAAAAAGTAAAAACCCTATGAGATTCGGTCAATCAATTATTGCTGATACTGATACATTCTATAAAGATGACTCCTCTGAAATACTCAACCTTAAAGAAATAGCCGAAGAAGTTATAAGAAATGTAAATAGAAAAATATCAAAAAAAGAATACTATTTTCATTTCAATAATCATAATACTTTTTCCCCGAATACAAAACATCCCGAACAGAGAAAATCTGCTACATTTTTTGCACTTTCTCATTTTGGAATACCAGCATTCGGAATAGAATCCTCAAAAGATATACCTGATATGGAAACCAAGGTAAGACAACAGATATGGATAATAAATGAATTTATGAGAATTTTTAATATTGTTCCTGAAATTCCAGGGCTCTATCT
>QNDJ01000467.1 GCA_003644825.1 Candidatus Zhuqueibacterota bacterium
ATATTTACATTGTCAAATATAAACCAACTTAATGAATGCTTGAAAATGACATTTATAAATGTTATATTATAAATAAAATTGAAATATTTATATAAGGATTTAGAGATGAAAGTAATAGAGCATCTAAAAGAAGCAAAAGAAACATTGATCAGTTTTGAGATTATTCCACCAAAACGAGGGGGTGATATAGAAGATATTCTTGATCTTGTTTCTCGATTAAAAAAATATAACCCGTCTTTCATAGATGTTACAAGCCATGCTGCTGAGATTGAATATATTGAGACAGATAGAACAATAAAGAAAATTGTTATGAGAAAGCGCCCGGGAACTCTTGTTGTTGGTTCAGAAATCCAGCGTAGTGAAAAGTATGGTATTGATACGGTTTTACATGTTCTTTGTAGAGGGTTTACGAGAGAAGAGACCGAGGATTTTCTCATCGAAATGAATTATGCCAGGCTGAAAAATGTCCTTGCTGTTAGAGGTGATAGTGAACGTTATAAAACTAATTCTATTGAAAGGTCAGTAAATAATTATGCTGTTGACCTCGTTAAACAAATAGTAGATATGAATAATGGTAAGTATCTTAATAATCCTCATTCCAAAAAGACAGATTTTTGTATTGGTGTTTGTGGGTATCCAGAGGTTCATTTTGAAGCTCCAAATATGGAAACCGATATCAAACATCTTAAAGGAAAAGTTGATGCAGGAGCGGATTATATTGTTACTCAGATGTTCTTTGATAATAAGAAATATTTCAATTTTGTAGAAAAATGCAGAGAAGCGGGAATCAATGTTCCCATCATTCCCGGTCTGAAAATATTAACCAAGAAAGAGCATTTAACATCTTTACCAAAAACCTTTCATATTAGCATTCCTTATGAGCTTTCCAGTGAGGTTGAGAAGGTTACCAAAAGCGAATTTGCAGAGGATGTTGGTGTGGAATGGGCAGCTAAACAGGTTGAGGAATTACTGAATAAGAAGGTTCCGGCTTTACATTTCTTTGTTATGAAGAATGACGAAGCAATACACAAAGTTATGAAAAAAATCGGTTTTTAATCTGAAAGTAAATTGTAATGAACAGGAAAAATTTAACAATCATAGGCGAAAGTATAAATTATAGTATACCAAGAATAAAAAAGTTGTTTGATGAGTGTGTTAAATCAGGGGATTTTAGCTCAATTCAGAAAGTTGCAATAAGGCAAAAAACTCAGGGTGCTAAATATCTTGATATAAATGTTGGTTCTCTATCGTCTGAAATAATGAGTGAAACTGTAAGAAAAGTTCAGGAAGTTGTAGATTTGCCTTTATGTTTTGATGATTCAGACCCTCAGAAATTAGCGGCTGGTTTTGAAGCGTATAACTATGAGAAGGCAAAAGAAGGGCTCCCTATTTTAAATTCTGCTACAGAATTTAAAGCTGATACGGTTTTTGAATTGAGGAAAAGGGGTAAATGTCGGGTTATACTGCTTGTTTCTGAGAGAATGGAAGGAACTTCTCTTTGTTATAATTCGACAACTGAGGAAGCTTACAGGACTGCTAAAAGGTTATTTTTTAAGGCGCTCCAGTACGGTTTTGAACCGGACCAGATTTATATAGACCCGGGAATAGTTTCAATTGCTGCAGATATGAAAGGACTTGCTAATTTAACCCTTGACCTCATTGAAAAAGTTAGTTCAGACCCGGAATTAAAGAATGTTCATAAAGTAATCGGAATTACAAATTTCATTTTTGGTTTACCACCGAAATTGAAAATGCCTCTTCAAAATGCTTTTCTTACAATGGCGATTCAAAGAGGACTGGATACAGTTATAGGGAACACTTCAGTAGAATATAAGATTTTGGATGATTCAGATGAATATATTCAGGGCCTTAAAAAGGTGCTTGCTGCTGATGGATATAATAGACAGATTGCTTTGCTGGAATTATATAAAAAATAATATTTTTATTCAATCCAGAGGTCTCTTTCCAGGTCTTCCCATACTTCGACTTTTATTCCGCTGTGAATGAATACATCTTTATAATACGGGTCATTTTTCTTGTATTCCTCGTAAGGTCCTTTATAACCATTGCGTCTTTTTTTGTAGGCTTCATAATCTGAAAGGCTTTCGTATTCCCAGATGACAAAATGTCGGCCGGATTCTTCTCCTGCAATAGTTTTTACAAAGTAGCGAACACTTTTCCATTCTTTGAATAATTCTCTATGTTCATTGACCCATTTAAGCCATTTTCGCATAGCTTCTTTATGTTCTTTTTCTTTTCCTTCTGCTATGTTCCAGCTTTCAACTTCAAATACAGCCATAAAAAAGCTCCTATATTTTAATAGATTTACAATACCTTAACTTTGCCAAATTCTCCGCCGTATTTTTTAAAGATGTTAAATAATCTATCGTAATGTTCCATAAATAGGTTATCATTTATGCTTGGTGGTATATTGTGATGACTATGAATAAGTTTTTGAGGAAAAATACTGCCAGGCAAAATAGCGTTTAAGATGAATCCGGTTATGGATATTTTAAAAAATTTTCTTCTTGATTGAGCTTTCATCAGCAAAAAATATAATATTATTACATAATAAAATCAAGTTGTTTCAAAAATGTTATTTATCTATAAGGGCAATTTAATAC
>QNDJ01000468.1 GCA_003644825.1 Candidatus Zhuqueibacterota bacterium
ATCACATAATCAGATTTCTCTACTTTATACTCAACGGGGATCTGAGAATTTATTCTATTTTTAATCTCGGAATCACTGAGGTTATCTCTTCTTTTTATTCTTTCAACTCTTTTTTTTAAATCCGAAAATACAGTTACAATATAGTCAAATTTATAATCTATTCCCGTCTCGAACAATAAAGCTGCATCAACAACAATCATTTTATATTTTTTACTTTTCAAATTTTGTGCAACTTCTTCACATATTTTTTTTATCATAGCCGGGTGTAATATAGCATTCAACTTTCTCAATGCTCTGTTATTACTAAATACAACAGCTCCAAGAATCTTTCTATCTATTTCTCCTTCTTTGTTCAAAATTTCTTTTCCAAATCTTCTAACGATATTTTTTTTTACATTTTCTATCAGGAGTAGTTGATTCCCTATATTATCAGCATTTAAAACTTTTGCACCAAAAGACTTAAAAAACTTAGCTACTGAACTCTGACCACAACCAATCCCGCCTGTTAGTCCAACAACAGGGGCTCTAAATCTTCTTATGTTCTTCATATCTTTTACATTTTATAAGAATATTTTAAATACTATTTTAAAATGGATTCCTCAGTTTCAGCTTCAAGACTTATGCCTTCAGTTTTTATTTCTTCCGGGGATTCCATCTTAATCCTTAGTTTCAGGTCATTAGCACTATCAGCAGCTTTTATTGCTGTATCATAAGATATTCTACCTTCCTTATAAAGCTTGTATAAGTGCTGATCAAATGTTTGCATTCCCTCGTGGGTTCCAGCTGCAATAACAGATTTCAGGCCTGTTGTATCTCCTTTATGAATTAAATCAGCGATTCTCGGAGTTGAGATCATAACCTCAAGAACCGCTACTCTCCCTTTACCATCTACTGAAGGTACCAATCTCTGGCATATTACTCCTTTAAGATTCAATGATAATTGAAGATGAATCATAGAATGCATATCAGCCGGGAAAAAATTCAAAATCCTCTCAAGGGTTTGATTAGCATTATTAGAATGAAGAGTACTCAATACTAAATGACCGGTTTCAGCAAATGAAATAGCCGCTTCCATTGTTTCCCTGTCCCTGATTTCTCCAATTAAAATAACATCAGGAGCCTGTCTCAATGCACTCTTAAGAGCATTCGCATAAGACAATGTATCCATTCCAACTTCTCTCTGAGTTACTACACTCTTTTTATGTGGATGAACAAACTCAAGAGGGTCTTCTATTGTTACTATATGCCCATCAGAGTTACTATTTCTGTAGTCAATCATAGCAGCAAGAGTGGTAGATTTTCCTGAACCAGTTGCACCAGTTACAAGAATCAATCCTCTTTTTTCCATAGCAAGGTCTTTTAATATAGGCGGTAATTTTAAATCATCAATCGATTGGATTTTTAATTTAATTCTCCTTATAACAAGCCCGATTGTGCCCCTTTGATTGAATATATTAACCCTGAACCTGCCAAAACCGTGTATACTATGTGAAATATTCAATTCCTTATTTCTTACAAAACTTATTTTTTGTTTTTCATTCATTAATGATACAGCCAGCCTTTTAGTCATTTCTGGTGTAAGCTTTCCATTACCTACAGGAATAAGTTTACCCTTTACTGAAACAACAGGAGGAGAACCAACAATCAGAAAAAGGTCTGAACCATCTAATTTAACTAATTCTTTAAGTAAATCACTTATTGTCATTTTATTGCCTCATAAATTTTTTATAATTTAAGATTATCTCCTTTTCATCACACTGAAATAATTCAATTCCAGGGTTATATCCTTTATTTCTAAACCATCTTAACAAAGATGGCATTTCTAATTTGAGTTCTTTTAAAAGAATTTCATCATTAAAAAAATTTATTTTATCACCATCATATTTTATTTCTCCATCTTTTATTCCTATTATCCTCTTAACATTTTTATAGATAAAGTCCATATCATGAGAAACAACAATTATAGTTTTACCTTCATTGTATAAGTTGTTAAGAGTTTTTTCAACCTCAATAACACCAAAATTATCAACCCCAGTAGTCGGTTCATCCAGCATTAATATTTCAGGATTCATAGCAAGAACACCTGCAAGTGCTACTCTTCTCTTTTCTCCACCACTTAAATTAAATGGAGACCTGAAAAAAATAGATGAAAAATCAAGATTCACCAGTAGCATTGCTCTTTTTACTGCATAATCTATTTCTGATTGAGAAAAACCAAAGTTCCTGGGAGCAAATGAAATATCATCATATACAGTTTCCTCAAATAACTGTTTTTCTGGAAACTGAAACAATAAACCTATCTTTAAAGATAAATCTCTATTAAGCTCCTTACCCTGTTTTACCTGAAAATTATCATAATAAATAATACCATCTGTAGGCTTATGTATGCCTTTAACAATTTCGAGCAGGGTTGTTTTACCTGCTCCTGTAGGCCCAACAATCCCAATATATTCATTTTTCTTAATATTTATAGATAAATTTTTTAAAACCAATCTGCCATTTGAAAATGGATAAGAAAATTGGATATTTTCAAGTTTTACTTCCATAAACTCTTACTGTGTTCTTTTTCCAGTTTAAATTCTACAGGAATATATATTCCAAGGTCTTCTAATTCATAAA
>QNDJ01000469.1 GCA_003644825.1 Candidatus Zhuqueibacterota bacterium
AATTAAATGTATTTATGTTTAACTAAAATTGAAAGGAGAGGTGTTATATGTGTGAAGATAGTTTAAATCCTTTTGCAATTGCTCAGAGACAGCTGGATGAAGCGGCGGAGAAATTACATCTTGATGAAGCAACCCATGAATTTCTCCGATGGCCCCAGAGAGAGTTCATCGTTACTATACCTGTAAAAATGGACGATGGAAAATTTAAAGTGTTTAAAGGTTATAGAGTTCAATATAATAGTAGCCGTGGTCCTACGAAAGGTGGAATAAGATGGCATCCCGATGAGACAATTGATACAGTAAGAGCTCTTGCTGCCTGGATGACCTGGAAAACTGCAGTTATGGATATTCCTCTCGGTGGAGGAAAAGGTGGTATTACATGCAACCCGAAAGAGATGTCTGAAGGTGAAAAAGAAAGACTTGCCAGAGCTTATATAAGAGCTGTAGGAAGGCTGCTTGGGGTAACGAAAGATGTGCCTGCCCCGGATGTTTATACTACGCCTAAAATAATGGCATGGATGATGGATGAGTTCGAAACAATTCAGGAGGAATCTCATCCTGGTGTAATTACAGGAAAACCCATTCCTCTTGGTGGTTCTCAGGGAAGAGGTGACGCAACTGCAAGAGGTGGTGTTTATTGCACAAGAGAAGCAGCTAAAGTATTAAATATAAATCTTGATGGCAAAACTGCTGCTATTCAGGGTTTTGGTAATGCCGGTCAATATGCTGCTCTTCTCGGTGAAGAAATTCTTGGACTGAAGATTATTGCTGTTTCCGATTCAAAAGGTGGTATAATTAATAAGAATGGTTTTAGTGCTAAAGAACTTGTGAAGTATAAACTTGAAAATGGACAGCTTAAAGGTTTTCCGGGTGCAGATGATATTACAAACGAAGAATTGCTTGAACTCGATGTGACAGTGCTATTTCCATCGGCTCTTGAAAATGTTATTACTGAAGAGAATGCAGCTAAAATAAAAGCAACTATCTCCTGTGAACTGGCAAATGGCCCTACAACACCTGAAGCTGACCTGATTTTACACGATAATAATGTTTTTGTGTTACCGGATTTTCTTGCGAATGCTGGTGGTGTTACTGTTTCCTATTTTGAGCAGGTTCAGAATACTTATAATTTCTACTGGGAACTGGACGATGTTTATAAAATGCTTGATAAGAAGATGACCCGGTCATTTCATGATGTTTATTATATGGCTCAGAAGGAAAAGGTTCATATGAGGCTTGCCGCTTATATGGTATCAGTTGCAAGAGTTGCTGAGGCTTGCAAACTCAGGGGCTGGGTATAAAATAACCAGAACGTAATTTAGAGGGGAACATAAAAATTATGTTCCCCTTTTTTTATAAATTTTTTAAAATCTTTCATCCATAAAAACTGCTATTTTCCCGATTGTTTTGCCTAACTTCTCTGACTCTATTATGTAAATGTATACACCACTTGTTATTTCCATTCCGTAGTCATTCTTCAAGTCCCAGAAAATATGGGGTTCTGAACTTTCTTTCTTCAACGTTCTTATTAGTATTCCATAAAGAGTAAATATCCTGATGGTGCATTTTTCAGGAAGAGGTGAAAACATAATTTTTCTGTTTTTGTTACCAGCTTCATACCTTGAATTTCCATAGTATGGATTGGGAATGGCTCTAACTTTATTTTTAAAAACAGTTTTTGCATGATTTTCATCATTAATTATCGGGGAATAGGTTTTAAATGTAAACTCATCTTCTCCAGGGATTACAGGATTATCATAAAAAATTTTTGTCCAATCACCAGTTTCATATTCAGATTCTTTTGAAAAGTAGAATAACCATGTTGCAGTTGGGTCATTCGGTTTATAAATCTCATTTTTATTATATTTTTTATTAATGACGATGATATAATCCTCGTCCTTTATTTTCCATTCTCCATTATATGGGTAGTTATCATAATAAACAGAGTTTAATTGTATATTGTTCTCAATATCCCATATCTCATAGGGAACCCATTTAATACCTGTAAAAGAATTATTATTACCCAGTTCATTATATTCTGAAGCGTAAGAACCTTTAGAAGTAAACCTGATTTCAAGGTCATTCCCATAATAATATATATAGTCGTTACCACCACCCCATATATTTTTTGCAAGTCCATCTAAAAAGCCTATTGTATAACCATCACCGCCAAACTTCAGTTTACTTCCAGGTTTTATTTCAATTTTTCTGAAAGTTTTTATTTTTCCTAATGCTTTTACCCTTGTAATGATACCATCAAAAACTGGATAATTATAATCACCTGATATGTTATCCTGATTAATTAAAATATATTTTTCATCGCACAAAAGGCTCCATTTTAGTATATATTTATCTTTATGAAAGGTAACTTTATATTCTTTATCTTTGATATAAAGGGGATTAATTACTTCTACTTTAACCCAGGTGCTATCAGCTTTGCCCTTTGAATGGATTGCGAATTGTTCGGTTTTTGTTATAGAGGTGGAAAAATCAATACCAGGGTTAATACTTTTAGGAATAACCTTAATTGGAACAATTTCTGATTCAGACCGTTTATTAAAAAATCCTTTCATACTTGTAAATGCAGTTACTGCAAAATAATAAGGTTTACTATTAATG
>QNDJ01000470.1 GCA_003644825.1 Candidatus Zhuqueibacterota bacterium
GATAGAAAATGTTATTAATTTTTTAAATTCTAAAAAAAAGAAGAAAAATATCACTCTGACCGATGGCATTTTTCTTTATATCGACTATCCCGACGGAGTATTTTACCAGAATATAAATGAAGAATTTGAGTATAAAGTTGAAGTTGGTAAAAAAATGAGAATAGAGGAATTCGGTTTTGAATTTACATCCAATATAATAAAGGAATCCTATACGGAAAATAAATGGAAGGAAGTCGTGGATTTTGATAGATTGAAAGGTTCATTAATTCTCAGGAACTGGAAAGCAGGTGATAAGTTTGTTCCTCTTGGGATGAAGAAAGAAAAAAAATTAAGTGATTTTTTTATAGATGAAAAAGTTCCTTTTTTTGAACGGAAAAGGATACCCCTTCTTGTATCCAACAATGAAATTGTCTGGGTATGCGGTTACAGAATCAGTGAAAATATTAAAGTTACTGAAAAAACAAAAATAAAATTAGGATTGAATTTTAAACTATTTTAACCGGAGAAGTTATATAAAAATGCCCGATAAGGACAAATTTCCAGGTAAACCCAAAAAATTCAGACAAATAAAACCGGATAAAAATGATAAAGATAAAAAGAACAATGAATTCCAGTGGAAAAAAGTAGGGAAGACTATTTTTCTATGGATTATTTTTATAGGTGGAACGATTCTTCTTTCCCAGTGGATTAACTTTAACCCGGATGAGGAGGTTCAACTTACTTATACTCAGTATCAAAATCTGCTTAATGAAAATAAAATATCCAGAATTATCGTTATAGAAAGAGAAATTCATGGTGAACTTCACAGTGAGATGCCTGTTCCTGGAAATACAAGAAATAAAAAATTCAGGAAGTTTAAGGTAAATATACCACCTTTTTATAAGGAAATGGAGGATGCGTGGAAAACCCATAATGTTCAATATGATTTTAAAAAGAAAGATATAGAATGGTTTGGTTATCTTCTTAATATGCTTCCCTGGGTACTTTTCATAGTTTTCTGGTTATTTATATTAAGAAGAATGCAGGGTGGCGGCACAAAGGGGATATTCTCATTCGGGAAAAGTAAGGCTAAACTTCTTACAGAAAATAAACCAAAGGTAACATTTGGAGATGTTGCAGGTGCTGATGAAGCTAAACAGGAATTAGAAGAGATAATAGAATTTTTAAAGTCACCTTCAAAATTCCAGAAGCTCGGGGGAAAAATCCCTAAAGGAGCGTTATTGCTTGGTCCTCCCGGGACTGGAAAAACCCTTCTTGCAAGAGCAGTAGCCGGTGAAGCCGGGGTTCCATTTTTTAGTATGAGTGGTGCTGATTTTGTTGAGATGTTTGTTGGAGTTGGTGCATCCAGAGTCAGGGACCTCTTTGAACAGGGTAAGAAGAATGCCCCCTGTATTATTTTTATTGATGAGATTGATGCTGTTGGAAGGCAGAGAGGAGCAGGACTCGGAGGAGGACACGATGAAAGAGAACAAACGCTAAATCAACTCCTTGTAGAAATGGATGGTTTTGAATCTAACGAAGGTGTGATTATTCTTGCCGCAACTAATAGACCCGATGTACTCGATCACGCTCTTTTACGCCCTGGCAGATTCGACAGGCAGATTGTAGTGGATAGACCAGATGTAAGAGGAAGAGAAGGTATTTTGAGAGTCCATACAAAAAAGATTCCTCTTGCTAAGGATGTTGACCTTTCGGTGCTTGCAAAGGGAACACCAGGCCTTGCAGGTGCTGACCTGGCAAATATCGTAAATGAAGCAGCCCTTCTTGCTGCAAGAAAAAATAAAAATAAGGTTTATATGGAGGATTTTGAAGAAGCAAAAGATAAAATAATGATGGGTATGGAAAGAAAAAGCCTGATTATTAGCGATGAAGAAAGAAAGAATACTGCTTATCACGAGTCAGGCCATGTTCTTGTATCAAAGCTTATCCCAGAGTGTGACCCTATTCATAAAGTCACAATTATTCCGAGAGGTAGAGCTCTTGGTGTTACAACTTCCCTTCCAATTGACGAAAGACACACATATTCAAAAGAATATTGTAAAGCAATCCTTGCTAAATCGCTTGGTGGAAGAGCCGCCGAAATGCTGGTTTTTGGACAGTTAACAACGGGAGCAGGAAATGATATTGAAATGGCTACAAATCTTGCAAGAAAAATGGTCTGTGAATGGGGTATGAGTGAAAAATTGGGTCCCCTTACTTTCGGAAAAAATGATGAAGAAATCTTTCTCGGAAGAGAAATAGCAAGACATAGAGACTTCAGTGAAAAAACATCAATGATTATCGATGAGGAAATAACAAAACTCGTTGTTGAAGCTCAAGATAGAGCTGAAAAACTGCTTAAAGAGAATATGGATAAACTCCATGCCCTTGCAAAAGCTCTTCTTGAAAAAGAAATCCTTGATGGTAATGAAATAGATAACATTATTAATGATGAAAAAATCACTTCCAGAAAAAAGAGTTCTATTTCAAAATCTCTCTCAAAGAAAAAAACAGATTCAGGAAAAGTGAAGGCTTCTAAAAACAGCAACCCTGGTGAAAAATTAAAAAAACAAAAAGAAGGTACCGGTAAAAAGCTCCGCATAAAAAAGGTCTGATTTAAATATACC
>QNDJ01000471.1 GCA_003644825.1 Candidatus Zhuqueibacterota bacterium
ATTAACATCTACCTAAATAACCAATATCTAAAATAAAAAAATGGGGAGAGCAAAAATGAAAACATATAAAAGAGTTTTAACTGCAATATTAATTTTAACATTTTTCTTTAGTATTAAACCATTATATCTACTCTCTCAGCAGCCAGACTTAACTCTTGAACAGATATTTGAAGACCCAAAGATAGAAGGTTCAAGGCCTTATTCAGCCACTTTTTCCCCTGATGGAAAAATGATTGCATATTTATGGAAAGATTCAGAAAGAGACACAACAACTGCCTTATGGTCAGTATTTACAACAGGAGGTAAATCAGAAAAAATAATCCCGAATATAAAAGGTGGATATAGATGGTTGCCATATCCGGATGAAAAAAAGATTATGTTCAGAGAAAAAAGAGATGTTTATGTTTTAGATTTAACAACAGGAGAAAAGGAAAAAATCAACGGAAATATTAAAGCAAATTCTTTTCCGATATTTTCCCCCTGTGGTAAATTTATTGCATTTCCTTCAAAAGATGGAATATGGAAAGTAGAAATTAAAACAAAAAAAGCAACTCAACTCACCTTACAACGAGGAATGTTTCTGCAGTGGTCTCCAGATGGAAATAAAATCGCATATATCTATAATTCCAATTTATGGGTGGTTTATACAAAATCAAGAAAAAATGTAAAACTTACTAATGAACCTGAATTAAAAGAAAGAAGAGCAAGAGGATGGCCATTTTCTATGAGTGGCATACGTCAGTATTACTGGTCTCCTGATGGAAATTACATTCTTTTTGTTAAAAGAAAACCCGACACACCTGAAAGAGATATATTTGTAGCTAACTATCTCACAAAATATGTTACAAAACGACCTGCAAGAAACAGCTTTCCTGATTCGAGGTGTTCAATTATAACAGTTGGGTTAATTTCCTTAAAGAAAAATAAGAACAAACTTAAATGGATAGACCTTGGTGAAGAAAAACATTTTTATTTCAGGGGTGGTTACTGGGCACCTGACTCTAAAAAATTTGCCATTGTTAAAGTTTCCGAGGACCAGCATAACAGGCACATTATTGTAGTCAATGCAAAAACCGGTGAACCGAGCATTGTTGACCATGAGTATGATAAAGCCTGGATTGGAGGTCCTGGATTCTACCTGTTCTGGACAAAGGATAGCAACAATCTAATTTTTACATCTGAAAGAAACGGTTATAACCATCTGTTTAAAGTAAATGTAAATACTAGCATATTAAAGCAAATGACCGAAGGAAACTGGGAAATTAATTATGTTATAATGCATCCTGATAGCCAGAGATTACTCTATTCTTCCACAAAGGTAAGCCCCGCTGAAAGACATTTTTATATAATATCAACGGATGGAGGATGGGCAAAAAAACTGCAAACTGAGAAAGGATATAATAAAAGGGCAATTTTTTCAAAAGATGGCAGATACATCCTTTACCTTCATACTGACCTTGCTACTCCAGATGACTATTTTGTGTTGGACCTGGAATCAAATTCAAAACCTGTTCAGATTACATATACAGTACCTCAGAGGTTTAAAATTATTGACTGGACAATCCCTGAATTCGTTACTTTTAAGAGTTCTAAAGATAACGAAACTATATACGCAAGAATTTATAAACCTGAAAACTTTAATAAAGATAAAAAATATCCCTGTGTAATTTTTGTTCACGGTGCTGGGTATTTACAGAATATAATCAGAAGCTGGACTCCTTATTCTGAAAATTTCAAGTTCCATCACAGACTTGTCCAGAAGGGATACATAGTTTTTGATATTGATTATAGAGGAAGTGCCGGCTATGGAAGAAAATTCAGAACCGATGTTTACCTTGATATGGGTGGTATTGACCTTGAAGACGAACTCGATGGTGTAAAATACCTTGAGACCCTCGGATATATTGATATGAAAAAAATCGGAATTTACGGCGGAAGCTATGGCGGATTTATGACCCTTATGGCACTTTTTAAGGCACCTGATACTTTTGCTTGTGGTGCCGCATTGCGGTCTGTTACTGACTGGGCAAACTATAACGCACCTTATACTCAGGCAAGGCTCGGTTTTCTCCCGGAAAATAAAAAAATATACGAAAAATGTTCTCCAATTTACTATGCTGAAAATCTGAAAAAACCATTACTTCTTATGCATGGTCTTGTGGATGATAATGTATTCTGTCAGGATTCTTTTCAGCTGGCAGAAAAACTAATAAAGCTTGGTAAAGATTTTGAACTTATGATATACCCCAGCCAGAGACACGGTTTTACAGACCCAAAAAGCTGGATAGATGAATACGGCAGAATTGAAAAATTGTTTGACAGATATTTGAAATAAAATTTAGTGAACGTTTTTGTTATAGTTACTTATAAGTTTATAATTTTGATTAATTATTCGTAGGTAGAGTATGTAAAGAGATTGAGCAAGAAAGCTGGATACAGGAAAGAAATAATGTCTTGATAACTTTTACAACCATAAAATACTATACTTTTAATAATCTTTTCTTAGTGAAATAAGCTTGTAATTAAATTCTTTTAATAGTTGTAATATTTGCTCATATTCATATTTCATAAGTTTAATTCTATTCAATAGTTCAAGTA
>QNDJ01000472.1 GCA_003644825.1 Candidatus Zhuqueibacterota bacterium
AAAAACTATTAAAGATATATTATTTTCATTTTTAAGCACCATACTTCTGAATTCTTAAAGCATTAGCCAGAACTACAGGCATAAAATCTTTTAAAAGCATTCTTCCGAGGCCACCTTTAGTACATTCTGATTCTCCGAACTTTTTTACACTATCTTTTCTACAGACTTTTGAATACAATATTAAAGGTACCGGATGCCAGCTATGAGATTTTAAAAGATATGGTGTTGAATGGTCTCCAGTAACAACAAAAACATCTGGACTTTTTTTCATTATTTCCGGAACAATAACTTTATCTACCTTTTCAATCACCTCAACTTTTGCTTTGAAATTCCCGTCTTCTCCGTAACTATCTGTCTTTTTTACATGGAGAAAAAAGAAATCATACTCATTATAATGTTCGCTAAAAATCTGAAGGAGTTCCTCAAAACTTCCCGGGATTTTTAAGATATCCATTCCTACAAGTCTTGCCAGTCCACGATACATCGGGTATTCGGCAATTGCAAGGCAGTTTAATCCATATCTTTCTTTCATAGATTCGATTTTTTCAAATGTTGCAAATCCTCTTACCAGAATCATATTGGCTTTATCTTCATCTTTTAAAACCGCTTTTGCTTTAGATATGAAATCATTTATAATATTTGCAGTATATTCAGCTTCTTTCTCAAGAGGAATTGCTTTTAAAGGTTTTTTTCCAACGACCTGTGGGTCTGTGTCCTCAATTTTTCCCGATAAATTTTGTCCCCTGAAAACAAGAACAGCTCTATGTTCACTTACTGTTTCTATAAACCATTTAACATTTTCGTTCAATTTAACATTTTTTCTTAATTTTTCACATAAACGTCTATTTGTTTCAGTAGAAATTCTTCCTGCTCTTCTATCGATAATTTTTCCTTCTTTATCTATTGTTGCAAAATTTATTCTTGCGGCAACATCACCTTTTTTAATCGGAAAATCTATTCCTAATGCGGATAATATTCCTCTTCCTATTGCAAATTCCAGTGGGTCATAACCAAATAAACTGAGATGAGCGGGTCCGCTTCCTGGTGTTATGCCTGGAGCAATCGGGTCCATCATCCCACAAATAGACATTTCTGCTAATGAATCAAGGTTGGGGGTATTCGCTGTCTCTAATTCTGTCAGTCCTGTTTCTTTATCTGGTAATCCGCCCAATCCATCCATTATCAGATAGACTATTTTTGTTGTATTCCTGACTAAAAGAGATTTTAATACATTTATATCCATATTTTTGTTCTCCTGATATTTATTATTATAACATTTTTAAACTGTAACTCACATTAACTTTCTCTCTTATCATAGCAATGATTGAACAATACTTCTCAAAAGAAAGATTAATTGCTTTTTCAACATCCGAAGAATTTAAATTATATCCATTAATAAAATAATTATATTCAACATCTGTAAATATTCTTGGAAATTCTTTTCTCCTTTTTCCATCAATAACAATTTTAAATTCTTTTATATCTTTTTTCATTTTTCTTAAGATATCTACAACATCCATACCAGAGCAGACGCCAGCACTTACAAGAAAAACTTCCATAGGTGCAGGGCCCTCAGAAGTTTTGCCATCTGGAACATAGTCCAATTTTACAGAATGACCTGATTCTGTAATTCCTTCAAAAAGTAACCCTTTTTTCCAGTTAATTTCAACTTTCATAACTAAAAACCTTTTCAATATAAATTTTTTATATGGTCATCAGGATAAAAAGGTTCAATATGAACAAGAACATCCTTAATTAAAGGGATTCTTTCTTTAAGAACATTTTTTACATTTCTTGCTATGTTATGACCTTCCTTAACAGTTATATCTTTGTCGACTTCTATGTGTATATCAACGAAAATATCAAGTCCAATTTTTCTTGCTTTTAAGGTTTCTGTGTCTTTTACACCTTCAACAGAGAGAGCAATAGTATTAATCTGTTTTAAGATTTTATTTTCAGGCATCTTATCCATCAACTCTGCTGAAGTTTTAATAAATAATTTTATACCGATAACCAGTATTATTACCCCGACAATAATAGCAGCCACATTGTCAAGAAACGCAAATCTTGTTCCACCAACTTTTGCCCCTGTTATACCTACAAGAACAATTAATGAGGAAAAGGCATCAGACCTGTGATGCCAGGCATCTGAAATTAATGACGATGAATTTATTTTTCTGCCAATACTTATTTTATACTGAAACAAACCTTCTTTCAAAACTATAGAGGCAATTGCTACCCAGACTGTAATTGACGCAGGTAAATGAATATGTTTATCTGTAATGTGACTGATGTTTAAGTATACGATTTCAAGAGATACGAAAATTAAAATGATTGCTACAGTTTTTGCTGCTATATTTTCTGCTTTTCCATGCCCATAGGGATGTTCCTTATCCGGGGGTTTTTTCGCTATTTTCATTCCTAAAAAAACTGCAAAAGATGTTATAATGTCAGAAGCTGAATGTATACCATCTGTTATTAATGCTGAACTTTTCCCGATGATTCCAAAAAATATTTTTCCTGAAGCAAGAATAAAATTTAAAATTATACCTATTGTTGCTGCTCTCTGCCCTTCTCTATATTTT
>QNDJ01000473.1 GCA_003644825.1 Candidatus Zhuqueibacterota bacterium
AATTAACAAAATGCCCGGATATTATGCCCCTGAAAGACTCCTTTCAAGCGGGTGGATAATTGGAGAAGAAAAACTCTATAATAAAGCCTGTATTGCTGATGTAAATTTTGGTTCTGGAAGGATTATACTGATAGGGTTCAGAGCTCAACATAGAGCCCAGACCTATGCCAGCTTTAAAATTCTGTTCAATTCAATTTTTCTGTCAGGTAGTGAAAAATAAAGGAAATTAAAATGAAGAAAAATAACAAAAAACAATTTTCAGGTTTTCAAACTAAAGCCGTTCATTCAGGAGAAGAATGGAACCCTACTACGTCCATATCAATTCCTATATTCCAGACAAGTACATTTAAACTACTAAAATATGAAGATGAAGCCAGGTATGCAAAAGAAGTGGCTCCATTTCAATTCTATACACGATGGGGAAACCCTACCAATAAAAAACTCGAAAAAATTATGGCTGAACTTGAATCCGGAGAAGAAGCTCTATCCTTTGGTTCAGGAATGGGGGCTGTAACTATGGCTATTCTGGCAAACTTAAACTCTGGTGACCACATCATTACATCATATCCTATTTACCCTGAGGTTGTTCTTTTACTTAAAGATATCATATCTGATTACGGAATACACTCTACTCATTTAAGTTATAATCAATTAGATGAGTTAGAAAATTACATTAAAGACAATACCAGAATCATTTATATAGAAACTCCATCTAACCCGATGCTTGAAATTGCTGACCTATCATATATAGCAAAAATATGTAAAAAATATAATATAATATCCATAGTTGATAATACATTTGCTACACCTTATAATCAAAATCCATTAAAGCATGGCATCGATATTGTAGTTCACAGTGGAACAAAATATCTCGGTGGACACTCAGACGTAGTGGCAGGTATTGTTATAGGTTCAAAAAAGAACATTGAAAAAATCTGGAAGTTAAGTAAAACATTTGGCCCCATTTTACATCCTTTTGATGCCTGGCTTATCATAAGAGGCTTAAAAACCCTCGGGTTACGAGTGGAAAAACAAAATTATAACGCCCTAAAATTGGCTCAATTTCTAAAAGAACATAAAGCTGTTAAAAAAGTTTATTATCCTGGATTGCGAGACCATCAAAATCATAAAATTGCTAAAAAACAGATGAAAGGATTTGGCGGTATGCTCTCTTTTGACCTGTATGGTGGACTTAAAGCTGGAAAAAAATTTACTCAAAATGTTAGAGTTGCAATATTTGCAGTAAGCCTTGGTGGTACCGAAACACTTATTACTCATCCTGCAGCTTCTTTAAATCACCTGAATCTTACTGAAGAGGAACTGTCAGCCCTCGGTATAACTCCAGGGCTCGTAAGAGTATCTGTCGGAATAGAAGATTTTGAAGATTTAAAAAGAGATTTTAAACAGGCATTACAAAAACTGTAAATTCTTAAAATTAGAAAGATAAACTCTGTCCATTCCTATCAACGGGAAATTCAACATCTGGATTAAAAAATATACCTCATTTATGTTAAATTATCTCTCATTAATTAAATACAAAGGACAATATAAATGGCATAAAATTTGCACAACTATTAATTCTTTTTAAAGAATGGAAATTTTATACAATTAATTCTGGAACTTTTTTACCGTGATTGACTATAAATAATATTTATCTTAATATAAAAAGAACCAGCAAATCTGATTATTAAACTGATTGGAGAAAGGTATAAAATATGAACAACGAAATTGAAAAGATATTCGATAGAGCATATAATGAAGGAAGAAACTTTTTATATGAATTTGAGGTCTATGACGTGCTACAAAATTTAGGCCTTAAAACTTTAAAATACATTTACATTCCTTATAAAGAAGAAATTGATTTAAAATTATTAGAAAAAACCTTTTCTGGAAATGTGGTCATAAAAGTAGTTTCAGGTGGTATTACCCATAAAACAGAAGCTGGTGGTGTTAAAACTGGAGTAAAAATTCAAGAAGTTGATAAAATAATCAATAAGATGAAATCTACAATTCCTGAAAAATATTCCACCTGGATTAAAAACAATTCTGATATAGCACCATCAAGATACAAAAAATATATTAAAAACTCAGATTCTCTAAAAAGGTCTATTCAGAACGATATTAGCGGTTTTCTGATTGTTGAGGAACTAAAATACAAACCTGAATTGGGTAACGAGCTACTTATTGGAATTAAGTATGACCAATCCTTTGGACCTGTTATATTATTTGGAATTGGTGGGATAAGAGCAGATTTTTATATAGAAAATTTTAAAGAAAACTGCAGTTTTATAATGTGTTCTCCATTTATTTCTGGAAAAAAGTACTTTAAAAATTCATTCAAAACCCTCCCGGTTTATAAAATTCTTTCCGGTGAAAGTAGAGGTGAAAAAAGAATCATTGAGAATGAAAAAATTGAAAAACTTATTTTATCCTTTTATTCTCTTGCAAAAAGCTATACAATTATAAATAAAACATCAAACTGGAATATAATAGAAGCTGAAGTTAATCCTTATGTTATTTCAAATAAAGAACTTTTACCGCTTGATGGATTATTAAAATTTGAAAAAGTCCAGTTTAACAA
>QNDJ01000474.1 GCA_003644825.1 Candidatus Zhuqueibacterota bacterium
AGTGAGCCAGGAATTCAATTCTGGATTTAGCTTTTTCAGTTCTAAATAATCAGCATTCATACATTCTGCTGCAACAGCCAGATCTACCGGCGTTTTAAGGCGTACCATATCTACCTTTAAAGGTGGTAAATAATTAATATTCCTAAAACCATATACCTCAGGATTTTTTGCTATTAAAATTGCTCCGATTAATGTTGGAACAAAATTCCTTGTTTCTCTCGGTAAAGTTCTAAGTTTCCAGAAATTTTTTGTCTTATGCCTTCTAATAGCCCTTTTTATTCTTTTAGGGCTACAATTATAAGATGCAACAGTTAGATACCAGTCATTATATTCTTTGTATAAATCTTTTAGATGTTTTGCAGCTGCAATTGTTGACTTAATAGGGTCTTTTCTTTCATCTATAAATCTATTTCTTCTTAATCCATACTTTTTACCTGTGGAAGACATAAACTGCCACATACCAACAGCATATCGAGATGAAATTGCCCGGGGGTTAAATCCACTTTCAATCATCGAAATATATATCAAATCTTCAGGAATGCCTTCTTTTTTAAATATTTCCTTCATCATATCCCTGTATACTGTAGACCTTTCCAGCCACCTGGTAAAAGTTTTTTTACCCCTTGTTTGAAAAAATCTTATTACATTCCCTACCTTTCTATTTATGATGAGAGGAAAACTTGACAACGCCAGTTCTTCTGTTTTATTTTCTGTTACATCAGTTTCATTAGAAGAAATCTTATTTATCTCATTTCGAATGGCTTCAGGAGAAGCTTCCTTGTTATATACTGGATTGCTCTTAATTAATCTTTTATACTCATTTGTAATCTGTGTTTCAATCTTCTTATAATCCTCAGAAACAAATCTGTTTTCATCATCACCTCTGGATAAAATAATATCAAGAGCAGAAACAAGAGTGCTTTCTGCCTCTGTTATTTCTCCCTTTTTAAGAAACTCAACAGCTTCTGAATATAATTTTTCAAGTTTTAAAAGTTCTTCCTGTTCCTGGGGATTAATTGGAAGTTCTACAGGCTTCAGGTTTTGTGGTGGATTTTCCCTGCTGGAATTTTTCTCATCGAAAGAATTTCTAAATGCCGAGCACCCAGCTATTAATAAACCAAAAAACAGAAAAACTATTATTTTAAACTTCACTTAAACCTCAATATTTTCCAATTCCATTATCAATTACAACCACGCCTTTCTTAATAATAACATCGGCATTAAAAAAATATATTTTATTTTTTCTCTTTAATTCTTGAGGCTTTTCCTTTAAGGTTTCTTAAATAATATAATTTTGCTCTTCTCACCCTTCCTTCTCTTGTTCTTTTAATTAATTGAATTCTCGGGGAATGGAGAGGAAAAATCCTTTCAACTCCAATTCCATTTGAAACCTTTCTTACGGTAAATGTCTCGGAAATTCCAGAGCCTCTTCTTCTTATAACAGTACCTTTAAACACCTGGGTTCGCTCTTTATCTCCTTCAACAACCTTAAAATGAACTTCAACAGTATCTCCCGGCTTAAACTCCGGTATATCCTTCTTCAGTTTCTGAAAGGATACAACTTCCAACTTTCCCATCTCCTTTTCTCCTTAATAAAATTCACTACAAAAAAGCCAGCTTTATATTTTATAAAGTTGGCTGACATAATATTTATATCTTATTCCGAAATTAAATCCTTTCTTCTTCTTAAAGTTCTTTCCAGGGACTTTTTCTTTCTCCATTCATCTATTTTTGCATGATTCCCAGAAAGTAAAATATCAGGAACAGTCATACCACGAAAATTCTCAGGTCTTGTATAATGGGGATAATCTAAATAATCATTCTGAAATGAATCAGACTTTGCAGAATCATAATTCCCCATAACTCCAGGTATTAATCTTATGATACTATCAATTAAAACTAATGCTGGAATCTCACCTCCTGATAAAACATAATCCCCTATCGATATTTCTTCATCAACCAGTGCTTCCCTGACTCTTTCATCAACACCTTTATATCTTCCACATAACAGGATAATATTCTCCATTTTAGACAACTCGTTAGCTTTTTGCTGGTTAAATACTTCACCCTGTGGTGTCAGGAATATTACCTTTACATCTGGACTACCAATATCATTTTTAATAGACTCTACAGCCTTAAATATAGGTTCGGGTTTTAAAACCATACCAGGACCACCACCAAAAGGATAATCGTCTATACTTAAATGAGGATCATCAGTGTAATCCCTCAGGTTATGTATAACAACTTCAACTATTCCATTAGACACTGCTCGCCCTACAATCCCTTTCAAAAGAAAAGAATCAAATATTTCCGGTATCGATGATATTATATCAATTCTCATATTTAATTCACAATTCCAGGAACTCTTTAACTCTTCTTACAACAACCTCTTTTTTATCAAAATCAATAAACTTTATAAATTCTTTAACCAGAGGAATATTGTAGCTGTTTTCTTGGTAATCCACAACTAAATAATCATTTCCAGGATTTTCAATTACCTCTTTTATTACACCAAAGAATTCACCAGACTCCGAAAATACCTTCAAATTTACAAGCTGAAATGTAAAATAATGCCC
>QNDJ01000475.1 GCA_003644825.1 Candidatus Zhuqueibacterota bacterium
CTTTTAGTTTCTTTAACTCGTTTCCATATCCAGCCCAGTTGCCATTTTTTAAAAATTCCTGTGCTTTATTATAATGGGATAGAGCGCTGGATATAAGTTCATTTACTGTTTCGATTTTATACTGTTTTTCAACTTTACTGATTTGCTTTTTTCCTTTACCGAAAATTCTTAGCAGAGCATCATCCAGGTTATCCTCCATAACAATTGAATTTCCAAAAGCTACAATGACTTTTTTCATTTCTGGAAGTTGACTTTGTTCAGCTTCGAGGTAAATGGGCTCAACGTACATAATGGATTGATTTATTGGTATAACAAGTAAATCTCCTCTTATAACTTTTGAACCTTTTTGTCCCCAGAGGGTGAGTAATCGAGATATATCCGGGGTTTGATCGATTCTTGCTTCAATCTGCAGTGGTCCATAGACAAGTTTCTTTTTGGGAAATGTGTAAACGAGGAGTTTTCCATAGTCTTTAAGGTCACATTTTGCAGCCATCCAGGCAATCATATTGTTTTTTCTTGATGGAGTATAAGGAGTTAATAATACAAATTCAGCTTCCTTTTCCTCTGGAAGTCTCATTACTATATAGTAAGGTTCAAATGATTGACCTACTTCATGATATATTTCTTTGGGTATTTCCCATAAGTCTTCCTGATTATAAAAAACCTGGGGTTCTTCCATATGGTATGTTCTATACATCTCAATCTGAATTTGAAAAAGGTCTTTAGGATACCTTATATGTTTCTGTATATTAAATGGCATAGCATCAAAAGACTTAAATAAATCTGGAAATATCTTTTTATATGTTTTAATCAATGGGTCTTTTTTGTCGATAATGTAAAATTCTGGTTTTCCATTATATGAATCTATTGTTATTTTGACTGAATTTCTTATGTAATTAATATTTCTATATGGTTGAGAATATGGAAACATATTGGTAGTAGTATAAGCATCCTGAATCCAGTATAGTTTTTCATTAGCAACTACTATATAAGGAACACTATCAAGGTCAAGAAAAGGAGAGAGTCTTGAAATCCTTTCTTTAATGTCTCTGTAATACATTATTCTACTTTCATTCGTAATATATCCTGAAAAAAGAATTTTTAAATCGGAAAACTTATATGCAAAGATTATCCTTCTCAAGAATGATTTGATTGGAACTCCTCCTTTTCCCCGATAATAACAGTAAATATTTTCATTACCTTTAGGATAATCGAATTCCTGGGTTCTGGTTTTAACGATGATATAGTTTTGAGTTTTATTACCATAATATATTTCGGGTCTGGAAATTTTTATTCCTTTTGATGAAACCGGTGGTATATCTTTAATCCATAAGTCAGGTAATCCTTCTCCAACAACTGTGTTTACAGGGCTTAAGCATACACCATAGCCGTGAGTATATTTTAATTTTAGATTGACCCAAGTCTGGGCTTGAGCTGGCAGGAGTTCAGTTGCAAGTTCTCTTGGAGATAACATTACCTGTCGTAATTTCCCATCAACAGTGTATCTATCGACACTTACCGTTGAAAAATCATAGTAAAGCCTGATTTCCTGAATTTGTTTATAAGTACTTTTAATAGGCCTTTTATCCCAGATTTTAATATTTTTGATTGTTATTTCATTTTCGAGAATATCATTATAGTCCAGATTTTCGTTTGCCGGGAATTCTTTTTCTTCTACATTTTCAAGATTAAATCCTTTAAGGGTGAATTTTATATTGTTTTCAATAAATGGTTTTTCCCTTGTCAATTCATTTGGTTTTACAAATACCTGTTTGATGAATCCTGGATAAATATAAAGTAATATAATCATTAATCCAACCAATGCTCCAACACTGTAAAAAGGAATCTTTAGTTTTTTTGTTTTTGCGCTTATAAAAAAGAGGATTCCGGATATAATTGAAACTATAGATAATATTTTATATGAAAGGAGAAGAGCATTAATATCAACATAGCTTGCACCATAAGCTACTCCTCTGGTCGAATATAGAGTTTCAAATATTTTTAAATAAAATTTCCAGGCTATTAATAACATAATTATTCCGATTATAATGGATAAATGAGCTCTCATATATCCTGAAATAACTATTCTTTTGTTATCATAAAAAGCACCTTTTGTGATAATGAATACTATTCCTGAAACAATTAAAATGAGAATAAAGGACGACAGAAACCATACCTGTACTAATTGAAGAAATGGTAAAGTAAAAACATAAAAACTAATATCTTTATGAAATATAGGGTCTGATAAGTTAAAAGGGGTCTGATTGAGAAATTTTAGTATATTCAACCAGTTGGACGAACCGACACTGCCCATAATAAGAGCAAAAAAGATTCCTACAATGAGCAGTAGTGCTCTCACTGTTCTTTTACTTATTTGTGATGCTTTAAACCCTTCTAAGTTTAAGTCTATTGGTATTACAACTTTGTCTTTGAATATGCGATTTAAAGAAATAAGTGTATTCAATAGAAATATCAGTAAAAACAGGAGAAAAAAGAACAACCAGATTCCAGTTTTTGAAAAGAATATTGTTTTATATACTGAGAGATATCCGAGATTGGCAAACCATATCC
>QNDJ01000476.1 GCA_003644825.1 Candidatus Zhuqueibacterota bacterium
GGTTTTAAAACTCTTTTAACTTCAGAAAGAGCTTTTTGCTTATATTTTAAATGGGGAAATATAGAGAAAAAAATTATAGTTGAAAAGAAATCATTCTTAAACGGGAGATTATGGATATCTGCTGTTATGAAAATCACGTTATTGATTTTATCAAATCTCTCTATTGCTTTTTTTGTCATATTTATTGCGAAGTCTATGGCGTAGATTTTTGAGTTTCCATCTGTAATCTTACTCAAAAATGGAATAAGGTTTCCTGTTCCTGTTCCTCCATCCATAATGCTCTCATTTTTTTCAAAATGCAGTTTATTTAGCAGTGGTTTAAGTTTTTCACTATCAAGAGAATTGTTATTCCAGCTTGATGATATTTCGTTGAAATACTCTTTATGATTCATTTTATGTAAGATAAGTTTTAAATTTTTTCACGAATAAAGGAACAATAGCTATCTGTAAAATTATTCCGGGAATCCCAGACGTTATAGCTGTAATTGATAACCATTTTTCCGGTAGCTGGAAAAATGGTGCAAGAATAATTATCAGTAATACAAAAACGACTCTCTGAAAAAAGAGAGCCAGAAAAAGAGAAATCCATAAATTTTTTTTTAGTTTGTTGAATAGTAAAGAAGCAGAACCAGAAAGAGCAGCACCTTCAAAAGACATAACAAAAGCAAATGGAAATAAAGGCGGCATCCCGGTAATAATAGATGATATATATGGTGTAAGAAATCCTGTTGTAATAGCGAATTTAGGGTTTACAAAAAAACCACATATAAGAATCGGTAAAAACATAGGAAGAAAAACCGCACCTAATCCAAATTTATGGAAGACTATGGGTATTATTACCCCCAGAGAGATAAAGAGTGCAGAAAAAACAATTTCTCTATTTCTTATAGGCATATATCAGGTTCTAAATATCTTTTCCAGTAGAAGTCATCACCAGTTTTCCGTGCTTAACGCCTTTAGTACTGATGAGAGCATCTGCTATATTTCTTATTTTTGAACTTTTTCCTTTTACAGCAAGAACTTCAAGGCAATTGTTATGGTCTAAATGAACATGCATTGTTGAAATAATAGATTCATGATGGATGTGCTGGGACTCAGTCAGAATCTGAGGTAATTCTCTTTTATGATGATTATATATGATTGTAATGGTTCCTACAATTTCTCTATCTGCTGATTCCCATTCATCCTTTACAATATTTTCCCTTATTAAATCTCTTATAGCTTCTGACCTGTTTTTGTATCCTTTTTTTCTAATAAGTTTATCAAAGGTTTCCAGCAATTTATTTTCCATCGAAACACCAAAACGAACAAGGGAAGACATAAAACCTCCGTGTTACTAATTTAATATAATGTAACACATTTTTATCAAAATAACAATAATTTTTTTTGATTTTTTATTTAGACAGGATATTTTATGTAGTATTGAGGATAAATTCTGGTATGACTGTGAGGGTGGAAGGAATCGAACCTTCGACCTGCGGCTTAAAAGGCCGTTGCTCTACCCCTGAGCTACACCCCCAATTTTAAATCTACAATTTAATAAATTAATAACTATAAAGCAATTTATTTTCTTGATTTTTCTTCCTTTTCTATATAATTTTTTATTCCATTAAATATACCCTGAGCAATTTTCTGTCTTATTGCTCTTGTTCTTAAGCTTTTCTCTTCGTATCTGTTAGATAAATATCCAACTTCTACCAGAACATTTGGCATTGATATGCCCCACAAAACAAGGAAACCAGCCTGTTTTACGCCTCTATTTTTCCATGGAAGTTCTCTATCGAGACCAATAGATATTTGAAATGCAAGTTCCTCACTTAGTTTAACAAAGGCATTTTGGGTCATCGAAAGCAGGTTAAGGTCCTCATTTTTGTATTCTGGATACTCATCTTTAGAGGCTTCATATAAGTTGATAACAGAGTTTTCTCTTTCTACTACCTCCAGAACCTCAAGAGCATTTTTGTTCTTACCGGGTCTGAGAAAGAAAGTTTCAAAACCTCTTATACTTCTACTTTTTCTTGTTGAATTTACATGTATACTTATGAATAGTTTTCCCTTGTTTGAGTTTGCAATTTCAGCTCTTTGTCTTAATGTAACGTATTTATCTTTCGTTCTTGTGTAAATTACTTTTATTTTCAAATTTTTCTTGATAAGTCTTCCCAGTCTTTTTGCTATATCGAGAGTAATATCTTTTTCTTTTGTTCCCAGTAATCCTATTGTTCCAGGGTCCTTTCCACCGTGCCCTGGATCTATAACTATTTTGTCAACCTTCCAGCTAATTTTATCTTTTTTAATTATCTCATCTTTAGATTTTCTTATTGCTTTTTCTTTAGCTCCAAAGGGCATAAGAGAAATTATAATATCATTAGAACCCTTTTCGCGAAATATTTCTCTATTTTCGATATCTTTATTTAAATAGAATGCAATTTGTGCATTTTCAGGTAGTTGCTGGGGGACAACTTTTTTTACAACGCCGCCAGGCCTGGTTCTCGCAATCGAAGTTGTATCCAGTTTACCTTCATAAATTGTTAAGTATAGAATATTTTTTTCTTCATCCATCCAGTGAACAA
>QNDJ01000477.1 GCA_003644825.1 Candidatus Zhuqueibacterota bacterium
GGTTCTAAAATGGAGCAATTCTGGAGAAAAATTGTACAATGAAAACCTTTTTTACCTTGGTGCCGGGTTGAAATTAACTGATAGATTTGCGATTGGTTTTGGTGGAAAATACAAAAAAATTGATATTTCTCAATATTCTTCCATCGGAAAAACAACCTTTGATACGGGTATTTCTTTTATCATAAAACAAAATTTTTTATTTGAATTATTAAGTGAAAATGTATGGTTGAAAGATGAAGATTATTTTTTGTCAAGATTGAACGTAGGATTGAAGTCTTTTATATCGAGGAACCTGATTTTAAAATGTGGAGTAGTTAAAGAGAAAGATTTTCCACCTGAATATTTTATAGAGAGTATCTATACATTTAAAAGAGTTCTACAGTTCCATTCTGGTGGTAGTTTGAACCCTGATTTTTATCTTTTTGGATTAAGCTATAAAACGGAGAAAATTATACTGGGTTATATTTTCACTGAGCATCAGGTTCTGGGATTATCTCACAGGTTCTATTTTGTTTATAATTTTAGCTCTCGTAATGGTTCTTAAAGGAATATTTTTTTGTTTTTTTAGTATTTTATTAATGGTTTCAGATTTACAGGGGCAACTGGCACTTGAAGACCTGTTTGAGGGAGAAACTGAGTATTCTGACCAATCTTTTGATTTCGATATTATCGATAGAATAATTCGTTATAAGATAAATATTAATACTGCAAAATTTGAGGATTTACTCATAGTTCCCGGGATTACACCCGTAACCGCTATTAAAATTATCAGGTACAGAAATAGAAAAGGCGGTTTTAGAAGTTTGAATGAAATTGATTCGCTTCTGAATAACATTACAATTGAACAAAAAGTAATGAAAGAAATTTTTATGGTTCCCGGAAAAATAAAAAACAATAAGATTATTTTCAGAATGAGGCAGAGATTACTTGAAGATATAGATAAATCAAAAGGGTTTATTGAGTCTTATTATTATCCTGCTCCTTTAAAGAGTTATACTCGATTTAGTTTGAAATACGGAGACAGGATTTCATTTGGTTTTCATTGTGAAAAGGACCCCGGCGAAAAAGAAATTTTTGACCATACGGTATTTTTTTTGAAGCTGGAAAAAATTTATAATATTGACAGAGTTGTTATTGGAAATTACTATCTTAATTTTGCTCTTGGACTGGTATTTTATAGAAAGCGATACTTTGACCTGTTTACTGAACCTATATATCCTTTATTGAGCAGGTCGAAAGGTATAATTGGTTACAGCTCTTCAAATGAGAGTGATGGGTTCAGAGGTATTGCTCTGGAAAAATCGAAAAGAAACTTCAATTTTTATGTTTTTCTTTCCAGCAACAATTTTGATGCAAATAGCGTAAATGAGAATGCTGTATCTGGATTTTATACCTCTGGTTATCACAGGAATAAAATTGAATTGTCAAAAAAGAATCTGGTTAAAGAGAATTTAAATGGATTTAGAATCGAATACAGTATAAGAAATGGTATAAAACTGGGGATTACATCAGGGAAGTATAGCTATAATAAAAGTTTTGTTATTTTAGATTCGCTAAGGAACAAAAACGATTTTTCAGGTGATAGAAACTTTATTTTTTCTGGTGATATGAATATTACTTTACGGGATATAAATATTTTCATTGAAACTGCAAAGTCTGGTAAAAATGGATACGGGGTAATAGGAACCTTCCTTCTGGATAAAAGAAATCTTCAATTAATTTCATTATTCAGAAATTATAGCCCTGGATTCCATTCTATACATGGTAATTCATATAATAGCATCTCAATGAATAATCAGAATGAAGTGGGGTTCTTATCAGGATTTAAAATTAAGTTTACCAATTTATTGAGATTATCTGTATCGTGTGACCAGTTCAGGAGTTTATCGAGAACTTATTTTTATCCTATGATAAAAAGAGGTGTCAAAACATTATTCAGGCTCAACTATGGGAGTGTATTTGATTTCCTTTATAGCTCGAAAAAAGGTGATTTAAGAGAGGCTAAAAATGATTCAGATGGTATCCCAAGACAGTATAATATTTTAAAATCGAGGGATAAACTGAGGTTTGAAATAAAAAATGAAATTTTTGATAATTGTTTTGTGAAAATAAGAATCGAAAAATTATGGGAAAGAAAAAATTCATATACATACTATACGGGTGAAAATGATATAGTAGATTCGGGAATATTGTTATACATCGATTTAATGGTAAAGAAGTTAAAAAGATATTCATTTAATTTAAGACAGATACATTTTAAATCCCGGAATAATCTTGTTTTTTATCAGTTTGAAAGGGATTTACCGGGATTATTATCAATAAGACCATTAATTGGTTTGGGTAGAAAATGGTATTTTTTAGTCAGTTTTAAACTTTTTAAGTTTATTTCATTATCCAGCAAATACTCTGAAATTGTATATTATGGTGTTAATTCAATTGGTTCGGGCTGGAATAAAGTAGATGGAAATAAAAAAAGAAGTATTAGTATACAGGTTGATTTTGATTTTTAAAACTTTTATATTGTGAAAATGATTTTTTTTTTATTATATTTAAATATAA
>QNDJ01000478.1 GCA_003644825.1 Candidatus Zhuqueibacterota bacterium
CAATTATTTTTTCTATGATTATTCCCATAAGAATAACAAAAATGATTGTTAAAATAAGCCTTGATAACATAAATTTTATACCCAGAAACTGGAGTTCCACAATTTCTTGAGGTATCTTAATGCAAGCCCACGCTGACAGAAAAATAACTATGTTTGAAATAGAAGCTCCCTTTTTTATCAGAGCTTGAGCCATTGGAAATGCTATATACAGGGGACCGGTAGGCAGGGCTCCAAAAATCAGAGCAAATGAAATACCTTTTATTCCAGATGCTTTTCCAATATATTTTACAACCATTTCCTTTGAAACCCATACTGCAAATAAACCTATTAAAATCATTACCGCTGGCAATATCCATATCATTTCTATGAAAAATTTACAGGAAATGTCTGTAACCCTGTCAAATTTTTCTGGAAAAATTGCTAAAAGAATCACCAGTATAGTTAACGTAATTCCCAGAAGAATTAAATCTCGTTTTATATCTTTTCTTTTTCTCTCTTTTATGTTATTTTTAGTTTTCAAAGAATTACTCCTATAATAATACCGATTATAATTGCAATTATAAAACTTATTCCATTCCTAAGGGCAGCCATTTCCTTGCCGAGTTCTTTAATTTCTAATGGAAATGTTACAGTTCCAATCATAGTTAGTGTTGTAATAAAAGTAGCAATTACTGTTACTGAAGCTCCGCTCCTTATAAGAGAAGCTGCCAGTGGAAATGAAATGATGGAAGGAATATGCATTATTGCACCCAAAAATCCCACAACAAGAATACCAACAAAACCTGATTTTTCTCCTAATATTCTTGAAATCTCCTCTTGAGGTATGAATCCTAATATTAAGCCTATCAAAAAGATGATAGAAAGAACAACAGGCATAATCCGTATGAAAGATTTTACTGCTATTTTTATGGATTTTTTTGCTTTTTGATTATCCTTTAAAAATGCAATAAGCAAGCAGACCAGAGCAAAAATGTTTATGAAGATGGCTGTTAATTTCATTATTTTATATTTTAACGGGACTTTGGTAAATTTTCTTTCCTTTGAATAAATGTAACTAATAAGGGAATATTTAAGATGAGATTACCACATCTCCCGAAGCTTAATAGGACGCGCAATGACACACTCTTACATCTCATTACAGTGAATCTCTCGAACACCCGGGATAATGAAATAATCTGCAAAGGTATTATCGCCTTATTTTTAATCATTATTTGATTTTTAACAAAATATAGATAACTACCAGGCAGAAATGCCTGACTTATGGTTTATCTTTATGTTATAATAGCAATAAAAATCATACCGCTTATTGTTGCCACAACTAAATTAATCCATACAAATATAAGGATTTTTTTGTACTTATAACAGATATTATTACAATCATATTTAGAATCTCAATACAGAACATCTTTAATGATTAGTATTGTTGCAATCATCAAAAGGACGAAACCAAAAACAATTTTAATGGACCTGGACTTCATTTTTTTTGCCATTAATCTTGAGCCCGACTGACTTCCGATTAGAACTGCAAGTACACATAACCCCCATATTAACCAGTACGGATGGGCTGCAGTGACAATGTGAGAGATAAAGCTTGAAAGACCGGAACCCGTTACAATAAAAGCAGAAGTCGCTGCAGCGTTTTTAGCTTCAAGACCAGCAATATAAAGAAGAGGTACTACGAAACTTCCTCCACCTCTTCCGATTAGTCCTGCTAAAAAACCAAGTATACTGCCGGATAATATTCCGAGTAAAATCCTCCCTTTTTTAGATAATTTGCCTTTTTGTGGTTTCCAGCCACTCAGTATTAAAATGCCTGCCGACGCTGTAAATAAGGCAAAAATAAGTATAATTGGTTTTGTAGGAAGATTTACATTCAACCACGTTCCAAATGGAGGAAATAAAATCATCGCTATTCCAAAGGGAATTGCTACTTCGTAATCAATTATCTTTGCTCTTCCATAAGTAACAGCTGCCGAAGCACTATTGACAACATTTAAAAGCATACCAAGTGGAATAGCCTCAGTTTTGAAATCCATTCCCAACCAGAATAGAACAGGAATATATATCTGTGATCCCCCCATTCCAAGCATTGAAAAAATGAACGATATAAAAAGAAATATAACCGGAGTAAAAATAAGCGAGCCCATTTTTCATTTCCTTATAATTTTTTAACGTTATTAAAGCCCGGAATAAATTTACATTGTTTGGTGTTTATTACAATAAAATTATACCCTAAAAGTTGAAATTTAAATCAGTCCTCAAACAATTTGTATTCACCCAGGTATCCTGTTTTATTTTTTTTCTGTAATCATAAAAAATATTAACGCTAAACGTATTGTTCATTTTGAAGAACATTCCTACGAAAATTTCGCTCATACCGATTCTGTTCTCTTTTAAAAAATAACGAACCTCATACCCAATCCATGGTATGAGGTTTTTGTTTATGAGAAATTTTGTGTTTATTTTATCTCTGTATCTCCAGAATCTGTCCGTTATATGATATTCAATTCTGGTCCTATTAGATATACTTGTAAATTTAAATTTCGTTTTATAAATAAC
>QNDJ01000479.1 GCA_003644825.1 Candidatus Zhuqueibacterota bacterium
AACCAGGTCTCATTAACTTCGATAATACAATTATAATATATAAATTTATGGAGGAAAAAAAACTATGAAAAAAATATTTGTAATCTTACCTTTGATTCTTTCCTTCATTTTCTGTTGCACTAAAACACCTGAAGAACCGTCATCTTATGTTTTACACCTGAAATACATTGGAGAAAAATCCTCTTTCACTGAAACCGCCGGTAAGTTATTTTTATCCGGTAATTTACCCGGTGATATAGAAATTGGGTCCTTCAGCTCGCTGATAATTAACCTTATTACACTGGAAAGATTCCAGATTCAGTTCACTATGAATTTGAATGGAAATGTAATCAAACTTCAAGGAATAGCTGACATAAATACTGAAACAGGTTCAATTTCAGGACACGGAACTATAATAGGTGGAACAAACAGATATGATAATGCAACTGGAAATTACACCGAACAGGCACAAATGCTTTCCCAGACAACCGTTTCAGGATTTTTAACCTTAACAATTAATGAGAGGTAACAATTATGAAAAAAATATTATCCTTCATTATAATATTAATTTTCCTGGTATCATTAAATACCCCGGGTTATTCTGGTGGGTTTGCCATATATGAACACGGGGCGGTAGCTATGGGTATGGCAGGGTGTTATGTTGCTCTGGCAAATAGTCCTGCTGTTATTTACTTCAATCCAGCCGGCATAACCAGCCTCACCGGCACAAGAATTTATCTGGGCACAACACTAATATTTCCTTCTACAACATTTAAAGGTCCTTTTCCATTAACCACCACATCTGATATGAAAAGTAATATATTTTACCCATCCAACCTGTATCTAAGCCGCTCTTTTAATGAGAAATTGAGCATTGGGTTCGGATTCTTTTCACCGTTCGGTCTCGGTACTGAATGGGAGGAAAACTGGATAGGTCGATTTCATATTATAAAATCTAACCTTCAATCTTTCTTTTTCAACCCTGTAATTGCGTATAAAATTCATCCGAAAGTTTCAATTGGTGGTGGTTTCAGCTATGTTTATTCAAGTGTAACTTTAAAAAAAGGTATAAATACACAGGATGCTGTTTCTATGGAAAACCCTAAGGCTGCTTTTCTACCTTATGACCCATACTTCAAAAACAAAGAAGGATTATTAGACCTCAATGGAAGCGGAACAGGCGTAGGGTTCAATATCGGTGCTTTATTCGAAATCACTGACAAAATCAACATCGGTATCTCATACAGAAGTTCCATAAAAATATCTTATGAAGGAGATGCAAAATTTAACTTACCTTCTCAGCTTCTCATACCCGACGAAACTGGAAAACCCGTAGATATTATTCCTATGCTAAAAGCAGTCCTAAAAGACCAGAAAGGTGAAACAGAAATTACTTTTCCACAAACTATTATGGCTGGAATTTCAGTAAAAATTCTACCCCAGCTTATAGCTGAAGTGGATATCAACTGGGTAGGATGGTCTTCTTTTAAAAAATTACCCATAAAATTAAAAGAATCTAAAAGTATCAGCAGTGAAATCGATGAAGATTACAAAAATGCTTTCATTTACAGGCTCGGATTTGAATACATCCTGAATGATAATGTAAGTTTGAGACTGGGATACATCTTTGATTCAACACCCTGCCCCGAGAAATCTGTTTCACCACTACTACCGGATGCTAATAGAAATGAAATCTCTTTTGGGATAGGTTTTAATAGAAACAACTTTATTGTTGATACTGCATTCCAGATAATTATGTTCAATGATAGAAGAAATGATGTGGATGGAAAATTAAATGGTCTTTATACGTCCTCTGCAAAATTATTCGGAGTAAACTTCGGTTATAGTTTCTGATATCAAATAGAAAAATTTTATCCGTTAATAGAACATTTAATTATTTTTTATTTTTTTGATTTCTCTCGGTCTCCTTAATTAAATTATCAATTTCGGATATTGGTTTCCCGAGATTCTTCAATTCAAACTCAACATCATCAGCCAGTTCATGATTTGGAAATTTCTTTAAAAATTCTTCATAGTACTTTCTTGCTTTGTCATAATCTTTAATATTATTTGCATATAAAAAACCCAGCATAAAAAGAGAACTGGGATAATGTTTACTTTCAGGATAATCCTTGAGCAATTTCTCATACAATTTAGCACTTTTTTTAAACTTATTTTCACTCTGAAGTTTTTGAGCTTTATCGAAGATTTCCCTTTCAGTCATCTTTTTACCGCAACTAAAAAACAACAAAAATGCTACCGGAAAAATGATGAATTTTATAGCTCTTCTGCCCATTGAAACCTCCAGAAATTATTACTTTAAATTTTACGAATTTTTTTTGATAAAATCAAACCTATTTTCCTTAAAATCGATATCAACTTCATCGCCCTCTTTAATTTCTCCATTTAAAACTTTCTTTGATAGTTCATTCGCAATATATTTTTCCATAACTCTTTTCAAAGGTCTTGCTCCAAAAGCAGGATCATATCCCAATTCTGCAAGTTTATCTTTTGCACTATCGGTCAGTTCAAGTTTTATAGCAAGATGTTCTGCTTTATCTTTAAATTTTTTAA
>QNDJ01000480.1 GCA_003644825.1 Candidatus Zhuqueibacterota bacterium
ATAAAATTTAAAAATATTTCTTTACCTTGACTTAAATACAGTCATTTCTTATATTAAAAATCGCTAATTAACTTACCAGAAAATCTAAAATTAACGGATTAAAAAATGAAAAAAATCAGAATTTGTTGTTTACTTATTTTGCTGTTTCCTTCATTAATTTTCCCCCAGACAGGGCAGGATTTCAAAAACAGAAGAAATAATCTAAAAAAACTATTGAAAGATAATGAACTAATATTCTTGAAAAGCAATCCTGTTAAAAACAGAAATTCAGATATTGACTATAAATACAGACAGGACAGCAATTTTTACTATTTAACAGGCATTACCGAACCAAATTCATTTCTTTTAATAACAAAAAAAGCTGTATTAAAATATGACTCTAACTTACAACCTGTTGATGAAATCCTGTTCATTCAGGAAAGAAACCCATACATAGAAAAAGTTACAGGAAAAATGCTCGGTTTTGAAGAAGCAATGAAAAATTATAAATTTAACATTGTTCTGTCAAATAAAAAACTGAATGACATTTTACTTCAAAACCTGAAAAATATAGGTACTGTTTACATTAATATAGCAGGAAGAGGAAAAACAACCGATTCATACTATCAGCTTTTAAAAAAAATTAAAGAAGAAAATTCTCTTAAGTTTGATATAAAAAACATATCAAAATTCCTTGGTATTTTACGGGCAATAAAATCACCTTCAGAATTAGAATGTATGCAAAAAGCTATTAACATAACTGCTACAGCAATAAGAGAGGCTATGCGTTCTGCTGAACCGGGTATGTATGAGTATGAACTGGAAGCTGTTATTGAATATGTATTCCGAAAAATGGGTGCCCAGCGATGGGGATTCCCTTCTATTATTGGTTCCGGACCTAATTCATGTATTCTTCACTACCAGAAAAATAACAGAAAAATTGAAGATGGTGACCTGATACTTTTTGATGTTGGTGCTGAATATAATATGTACTCTGCTGATATTTCAAGAACAATACCAGCAAATGGAAAATTCTCTGATAGACAAAAAAGAATATACAACATCGTATTAAAAGCAAATGAAGAAGCAATTAAAGCAGTTAAGCCAGGTATTACATTTACCGAACTTAATAAAATCGCACAGGGGATAATGGCAAAGGGGCTTTATGAACTTGGTTTCATTGATAAACCGGATAATATAAAAGCAGCATCTAAATACACACGTCATGGAATCAGCCACAGCCTTGGCCTCGATACTCATGATGCTTTTTCTTACGGGGAATTCAAAACACTTAAACCGAGTATGGTTTTCACAATTGAACCCGGAATTTATATTCCAGAAGAAAAAATCGGAATAAGAATTGAAGATGATATACTTGTAACTGAAGATGGTTATAAAGTCCTCTCTGCATTAGCTCCAAAAACCGTGGAAGAAATAGAAAAATTAATGACCGAAAAAGGAATCGGCAATTATAAAATAAAATAACAGAAAATAAAAGTGAGGAATAGAAAAATGAAAGATAAAATTTCAAGAAGGAACTTTTTAAAACACAGTGCAGGCATAGGCTTAGGTGCGTCCTTTCTGGGCAAATTTCCTTACATAATAACAGGAAGGAAAAAAACTTATTTTCAGGGTCCAATAATTATTAACAGTCATGGAAGAAGAGGTGGAGCCGAAGCAAATAAAGTTGGCTGGGAAATTTTATCATCTGGTGGTAGTGCTCTTGATGCTGTAGAGAAAGCAACAAATGTAGTCGAAACAAACCCCGAAGATACAAGCGTGGGATATGGTGGGCTTCCCAATTATGAGGGCGTAGTTGAACTTGATGCTTCAGTTGTAGATGGAAAATCATATAATATGGGAGCTGTTGGTGCATTAAGAAATATTAAAACCCCCTGTTCCGTAGCAAGGCTGGTAATGGAAAGAACTGACCATATTTTTCTTGTCGGGGAAGGTGCCCTGAGATTTGCAAAAATGCACGGATTCAAGGAATACAACCTTTTAACTGAAAAAGCAAGAAAAATATGGCTCAGATGGAAAGAACACCTGAACGATAATGATGACTATTTTCCACCTGCTGATGATGATTATGGATTGAAAAGACCAACAGGAACTATAAACGTCCTTGCTATTGATAAAAATGGTGATATAGCAGGAATAACATCAACAAGTGGACTGGCTTTTAAAGTTCCCGGAAGAGTGGGTGATTCACCTATAATAGGCGCAGGTTTATATGTCGATAATAATGTAGGAGCCGCTGGCGCAACCGGTAGAGGAGAAGAAGTCATAAAGGTTTGTGGAAGTTTCCTTGTGGTGGAAAATATGAGAAATGGTATGTCACCTCAAAAAGCCTGTGAAGATGTATGCCACAGAATCATAAATAACTATGGTGGACCTCAAAACGTTAAATTCAATGATAAATTCATAGCTATAAATAAAAACGGCGAAATCGGATGTGCTGCTATCAGAGGAAGAAAAGAAAGACCACCTACAGTTGCTGTAAGAGACGCTAATGGTGAAAGAACATATAAAGGAAAATATATCATTGAAGTTTAAATTTATTAAAAATATAC
>QNDJ01000481.1 GCA_003644825.1 Candidatus Zhuqueibacterota bacterium
ATTCTAAAGAGTATAAAGAACAAATAAAATACTTTGAAAAAAAGAAAGATTTTTATGAGGAGTTACTGTGCCTTGATGGTGTTTTTGAAATTGATTACGATGGGAATCTAATCTTAATAAATGATTCAGGAGCAAAAAAACTCGGGTATAATCAACCAGAGGAGCTCTATAATAATGCAGATGAAGTATATCTTTTCAAATTTATTAAAGAAAAACTTTTAGATTCACTTAAAAAAAATAATATCATTAAGGGGGAAAAAGTTAGACTACTTAATAAGAATGGAGAAGAAATTTACTTAGATTTGTACATAAGTAGAGTTGATGAAAAAAATAGTTATAAAGGAATTTTTATTGATATTACAAAACAAAGGGAATTTGATGATTCTTTACAGAAAGTTGAAAAAAAACTGAAAAGCTTACTGGAAAACCTCCCGGACATTATATTTTCAATTGACCCCAGTGGGAAAATAATATCCATAAACGAGGCGGTTAAAGAGCTTCTTAATATCAAACCCGAAGATGTAATTGATAAACACTTTTCCCAGCTCATTTCGGGTAAATATACAAAAGATATAGAAAAAACATTAAACAGACTTAAATTTAGAGAAGAAGAAGTAGTTAGGAATTTCGAGCTCTCTCTTTACACTAAAGATAAGGTAAAAAAAGAATTTGATTTAAGTGCAAAAGGAATATATAACAGCGATGGCAGTTTACTTGAAGTGATTGGTATTCTAAGAGATATTACAAGAAGAAAACTGATAGAAAGAGAAATAGAAAGAACAAAAAATTTCTTAAAGCTTATTCAGGAAAATATTGAAGAAGGTATAATGGTTGTAAATAGGGACTTTGAGATTTTACTGTTAAATAAATATATTGCTGAACTGATTGGTTATAAAGGCAAAAGGGATGAATTAATAGGAAAAAAATGTTATGAATGCCTGCATAAGAGAGGCGAAATGTGCATAGGTTGTGTATCCTACAAAACATTTTTAACCGGTGAAACTCATAAGATGTCGTATAAATTGAAGAAAGATGATGGAGAAATATACAGCCTGGAAATAACATCTTATCCGATTAAGAATATTTACGGGAATGTTACACAGGTCATCGAAACGATAAAAAATGTTACTGAAAAGAAAATGCTTGAAAACCAGATTTCTGAATACACACTTCGTCTGGAAAAGAAAATTGCAGAACTCCATATGTTGAATGCAATCAGCAACATCTTACAAACCACTTACAATCTTGATGCTGTGTTACAAATAATTTTAATCGGTGTTACTGCCAGTCAGGGTTTGATGTTTAACAGAGCCTTCCTGTTGCTTATAAATGAGGAAGATAACATCCTTGAAGGGAAACTTGCAATTGGTCCATCTACCGAAGAAGAAGCCTATAAAATATGGGGAGAACTGAGCCAGAAGTATCACTCCCTCGAAGAAATACTCCTGACTTATGATAACCTATTACAGAAAAAAGATATTAAAGTAAATGAAATCATAAAAGGAATAAAAATCCCATTAAGTGATACTAATAATATTTTGATACAGGCAATAATAAATAAAAGAAGTTACAATGTAAAAAATAATACAGTTGATGAATATGATGGATATGAAATATCCTCTTTTTTAGGAACAGATTCTTTTGTTATTACACCTTTAATTGCCAAAGATAAAGTATTGGGAGTAATAATCGCTGATAACTTTATAAACAAAGAACCCATTACTGATGAAGACCTTAAATTGCTCGAAATATTTTCCAATCACGCAGGTTTTGCTATTGAAAACACTCTTTTAGTAAAAGAACTCGGTAACAAAGTCAGAGAGTTAGAGGAATTTAATAGAAAACTCAGTGAATATCAGAAAAAACTGGTTGAAGCAGAAAGGCTTGCAACAATAGGTGAATTTGCAAACTATATTGCTCACGAAATAAGAAATCCTCTTGTTTCCATAGGTGGTTTTGCGAAATCAATGTTGAAAAATAAAAATATAAAAGACCCGGAAAAGGAGTATCTGAAAATTATACAGAGTGAAGTAAGAAGACTCGAGAGACTCCTGACAAATATCCTTGATTTTACAAAAGCTTTTGAGCCTCATCCTCAGGACGAAAATTTAAACGATGTTCTTGAAGATTCTCTTTTTATGCTTTATGGGGAAATTAAAGATAATATTATTGTAAAAAAGGAGCTCGATTACAACATACCAAAGGTTAAAATGGACAGTTATCAAATTAAACAGGTATTTCTTAATATTCTGAGAAATGCCCTTAATGCAATGCCTGATGGAGGTGAAATAACCATAAAAACTGAACAATTAAATAATTTTGTTCAGCTGGTAATATCAGACACAGGAACAGGAATACCAAAAGAATTACTGAAGGATGTTTTTAAACCATTTTTTACAACAAAACCAACCGGCATCGGGCTAGGATTGGCTATTTCAAATCAAATCATTCAAAATCATAAGGGAAATATAAAGATTGAAAGTAAGGTAAATGAGGGAACCTCTGTTTATATTCAACTTCCTTATACTTAATAAATTTTCTGTAAATA
>QNDJ01000482.1 GCA_003644825.1 Candidatus Zhuqueibacterota bacterium
AATCTTTTTAACACTTATTGTTATTTTTACTTTTATGGGTTTAATCGATGTCCAGTTTATATATTCCCAGGACTGTAAAAACTGTAATTCTTCAGAGTTTGAATTTTTGAGAGACAATTGCACTGACGTGATTGTTGGGAAAGGGGCATCTGCTGACGGTTCAGTTATATTAACCCATACCTGTGACTGTGGAGTGTGTGATTGGACCTGGCGTTATGTTCCACCGGCGGACCACAGACCCGGTTCAACACGCAAGATTTACTATTTCCCGCAGTTTATAACTACTCCACCGAGTAAAGGATTAAGGTATGATGCGATTGAAGGAAATTTTACAGGCTTGGAAATTCCTCAGGTTCCTCATACTTATGGTTATCTTCATGGAATGTTTGGATATATGAATGATAATCAGGTTGCGATTGGTGAGTCTACTATTGGATGTAGAAGAGAAATGAGGAACAATACCCCGGCACCTAAATTTGAAATAGCAATGCTTACATTTATAGCTATGGAAAGAGCAAGAACTGCAAGAGAAGCAATAAAAATTATGGGAAACCTGGCTGTAAAATATGGATATGGGCATACTGATTCTGGAGAGATGTTATGTGTAGCAGACCCTAATGAAGCCTGGATTTTTGAAATAATGCCCGTTGGTCCATTGTGGACACCCGAGAGCGGAAAACCGGGCGCAATATGGTGTGCTCAGAGAGTCCCTGATGACCATGTTAGTATTTGTCCAAATGAATCAAGAATCGGTGAAATTGACCTGAATAATAAAGACTATTTTATGGCATCTTCTAATGTTATATCTTATGCGGTTGAGCATGGTTATTATGACCCCAATAGTGGAAAACCATTTAGCTGGAAAAGAGCCTATTCGCCGGTAGAGGCAAGTGCAACGAGCTCTAATGGTTCAAGGGCTCGTATGTGGCGTTTTTTTGATCTTGTTGCTCCGTCTCAGAATTTTAGCCCCGATACACCGAATATGGATTTCCCATTTTCAGTTAAACCTGACAAAAAACTATCGGTTGCCGATGTTATGAATATTTTAAGAGATAAGTATGAAGGAACCCAGTTTTATACAGCAAGGGGAATACAGGGTGGTCCTTTTGAAAATCCTAATTACCTTCCATACGGTTTTAAACTTGATGGCAAAAGATACAGTCTTCCAAGATGTATTGGTGTAAACAGAGCTGAATATGTTACTGTTACACAGTCCAGAGACTGGTTGCCAGACCCGATTGGTGGAATAGTCTGGATTGACTTAGGAGCCCAGGATACTGGCTGTTTTATGCCTTTTTATATCGGTATTAACAGGATTCCGAGGTCTTTCGAAATAGGAGACCACTGGGAATTTGATAGAAAATCTGCAAGATGGGCGTTTGATTATGTGGATTTTCATACTCAGGTTGTTTATTCTCATGCGATTAAAGATGTAAGAAAAGCTCAGGAAAAATGGGAAAAAAGCGCCATAGATCGAACACCTGAAATTGATGAAAAAGCATTAAAAATTTACAAAGAATCACCAGCAAAAGCCAGAGAGTTCTTAACAGAATATTGTAATAACAATGCTAATCTTGTTATAAATGCCTGGTGGGAACTTGGTGATTATCTTCTGGTAAAATACAATCATCTCTGGGAATATAATATCAGTGAAAGAAAAAGAAAACCTCTCACATATCCCGAATGGTGGCTTAGAGAACTTGTTAAATACAATAAACTGCAACCACCTGAAGAAAAAAAGGAAAAATAATTAAATTGTGAAAGGAGCAATGTTAAAATGAAACAGTTGAATAAATTTCTGATAACAATAGTTATTGTATATGGAACTCTTCTTTTAATTTTTTCACCTGATATATCCGGGCAGACAGTTCCTGAGGCAAAACTTCCTGTGCTTACTACTTCAGCTGGCCAGAGTGCGGATATAAATACACTGAATGTAATTTTGGAACAAGCAGGAGTAAAATATGATTACTGCGATGTACCGACTGTTGAAATGATAAAAAGTGGGGTTGGTCTTGGTGGTAAAAAATCAAAGGAAGGTTTTCATGTAGAAATAAAGACTGATTTAAAGAAATTTAAAAAGGGTACTCCATATAAAACCATAGTTTTTGCAATTGGTGCCAGCCTTAAAGGTATGGGGGCGTCCGGGCTGACTGTTGATGATGAATTAAAACGTCTTAAAGAAATTATACAATACTGTAAAAAAAACAAGATTTTCATTATTGCAGTTCATGCTGGTGGAGAATCTAAAAGAGGTGCTCCGGGAAGTGATAATGAAAAAATGATTGATGCAGTTGCTCCATTTTCAGATTATATTATTGTAATAAAAGATAGTAATAAAGACGGTCGTTTTTCAAAAATTGCAAAGGAAAAGAACATTCCATTCACTGAAGTAAAATATGCACTTAATATTGTTGATTTAATGAAAAAAGTTTTTTCGGTAAAATAACAACTGGTTATTTATACAGACCTTAGAGAAGAATGTAATTTATTATTGTCTTTTTAAATTACATATACAAGAGCGAATTTTTATATTCTTATCAAAGG
>QNDJ01000483.1 GCA_003644825.1 Candidatus Zhuqueibacterota bacterium
ATTCGTAACTCTTCACCGCAAAAATTGCAGAGTACATCTACTGCTTCTTTAACAAAATCTGGATTTCGAACCGCAGCCGTATTGATGGATACTCTGGATACGCCAACCTCCATTAAATCTTGAATGTCTTATATACTTCTGATACCTCCACCAATAAATCTATAAAATTTACCCCTTTGACCAAACGTCCATTTTTCACGTCTAGACAGGGAATAATTCTTCGATAGTCCATTTATCCTTTTCTTATGATATTCTTGAAGGGACTTTGATAAAATTTTCTCTTTCTTTATAGCTTGTAATTTTTTGATTTTTTTCAATAATCTTTTCTAAACTTTCTGAGGTGAGCGGCTCAATATATATTTTATCAGTCATAGCAGCATCGGTCATAATAGTTGCCGGATTAGAATTACCAGTATTATCTCGTACTCCTTCTCTTTTAATGCTTTACAAGCCTGAGTTTCCGAATAATCAAACTCACAAGCTTGACCTATGATAATGGGTCCTGAACCAATGATTAATATTTTTTAGGTCCCGACGTTTTGGCATCTTTTACTATATCCTTAACCAGAGTGAATCTGCAAGTAGTTCCTTAATTTCACTTAGAACTTCTCTGAAAACGACATTCTTCAAAGATAAGTTTAGAGAAAACTCATTATTTGTCAAATTTTTTTACCAGAGACCTCTGGGTATGTATAATGACTTACCCAGGTGGTAACAATTTCTTCTGCTCTTTCGTTCCCTTTGAATTTGACAAAAGTCCTTGTCTGGTGTATATTTAAAGTGGTTTTATAGCATAATTTTACCAGTTTTTTCTCCTGGTGAGAGATTTTTCTGTATTTCTGCAAAAACTTCATTAAGGGTATGGTTGACTGGACAATTAGATGAAAACAATAATAGTTTACAGCGATGAATTAAGAAATTATGATTTTGGGCCAGGACACCCATTTAGAAGTAATAGGTTTGCTTCTTTTCTGGAATTGTATAGAGAAAAAATTGGTGACAATAAGGTTTTTGAATTAGTAAAGAATAATGAACCTGCCAGAGATGAAGAGTTAGAACTCTGGCACAGCAAAGATTATATCCAGACTATAAAAACTGCCTCAGCCGGTATAACAATACCTAATTTATATAGATTCATCTCTCAAGATAATGTAAATCCGATAACGGGAGAATTCCCTGAAGGAATAGAAAAAGCAACCCGAATTATAGTTAAAAATTCCATGCTTGCTCTTGATTTTGTTCAGAAGGGAAAAAGTGAAAAAGCTGTAAATATCGGTGGTGGCTTACACCATGCTAAACCTGATTATGGGGAAGGCTTTTGTATCTATAATGATGTTGTTATAACTGCCAGGTATGCTATGAAAAAATATAACCTGGAGAGAATTTTGATTCTGGACACTGATGCTCATGCGGGAAACGGAACCTGTGAGGCTTTTTATTCAGACCCGAATGTTTTGTTTATTGATTTGCATCAAAGGGGAATTTATCCAGGGACCGGTTTTATCAATGAAATTGGAGAAGGAAAGGGCAAGGGTTTTACGGTGAATTTACCTTTATCTGCTCGAACAAGTAATGAATCATATGAACTCATTTTTGATGAAATAATTCTTCCTTTAGCAGAAGAATATAAACCAGAAATTGTCATAAGATATGGTGGTTCTGACCCGCATCCTGATGATGAAATAACTGAGTTAGGATTAAGTTTAGAGGGTTTCAAAATGATAGGAGAAAAGGTGAGGGAGATATCCAAGCTCTGTCAGAATAAATCTGTTGATTTAATCTGTTCTGGTTATAAGCAAGATATTCTATCAAAAGTCTGGCTCTCTTTGATAACAAGTTTGAGCGGAGTTGAAGTTAAACTGGAAGAACCGCCATTAAAGGTTAAGAGTGATGAAATGCTTACCGAAACAAAAAATCTAATAAAGAAAGTGAAAGAAAATTTGCAACCTTACTGGAAAAGTATGAAAAAATGAGTGATTTCAAAGCTGTTATTTTTGACCTGGGTGGAGTAATAGAGAAATCTAACCGTGATTTTAAGCTGATAAAGAAATAGATTTTTGGTTTAGAATCATATTATTACTTATCGATGTTGGGAATTACACAGATGAATTCAAAGTTTTCCTCAAAGGGATTTTGAAATTGATGTAGTTCGTTTGGCTCTATAAAGATACTGTGTCCTTTTGATACTTCGATTTTCTTGTCATCTTTATCCACCACGATACCCTTTCCCTTTTCAATATTTACCAGGTGTTCATGGCTATGAGTGTGTCTTTCTGAATATCCACCGGGTAAAAGAGTAAAATACCTCATAATGATATTTTTTGAGCCCTCATCACAACCAATGAGAATTTTCTTTTTCATACCTTTGGTTCCCTTTGATACAACTTCCGTTTCTTTAATTTGGCTATTTTGCTTAATTTTCATAGTATTTTCCTCCTTTAAGGCTCTTTCTTTTTCTTTACCAATTGCAAACTTAAGCATTTGTTGTCTTTCTGGATAGTCTTTTTCATAATAGCATATTGTTTTGCCCAGGGTCAAGCC
>QNDJ01000484.1 GCA_003644825.1 Candidatus Zhuqueibacterota bacterium
ACATCTAATCCGTTATTTATGATTATTGTAAAATTACTTATTTTCCTTAATCTCTACTACAGGTAAAAGAATATGAGAAGGATACTCCTTTGTGTGATATATTCTTTGTTTTGCTTTTACATAATTTGTTTCTATTTCATTGTGCCCACCTGTGTTTAGATTTCTTGAAAACATAGGAAATAAAGCTGAGGAAATTTCTATTCTTATTCGATGTCCCTTCTGAAAAGTAATGCCTGTATGCCATAGGTCAATTGTATATTTATAGATTTTATTTTTTTCTAAGAATTCAGGTTTATATGTAGAGTTTCTGAATCTTGCTCTGATTGCACCGCGTGTTAGCTGAAAAATCTCTCCTTTTTCGTTAACATCCATAAACGAGATAAACCAATCAGTATCTTTAGCAGAAGTGGAGGCATAGATAACTGCCGAAACAGGACCTGCAATTGTAATGGGTTTCTTTAATGGTTCTGTTTGATAAACCAGTATATCTTTTCGTGAATCTGTAACCTTATTATGAAAAGCTTTTCCTTTTTTTGCCTGTTCTTCAACGTCTATTGGATGTTCTTTTTCTTTTTTTACTTCTTCTTCACTTTTGTAGTAGTACTCAGGATAGGGAGTTGGATCACCCGGGTCATACACATATTCATCGTATTTTTTGCCATTTTCAGGAATTGACAAAGTAAGTGTTCCATCTCCTTTTGAAGTATTAGCTCCCCTTTTGCTGTTTATATAGAATTTTGTGAACCTGGTCTGTGGAAGCGGGTAAGTATCAGCCTTCAGCCATTTATTGGAAAACATAGTAAAAACCTGAACAAGAGGTTCATTGAGAATATCATTTTTTATTCCTTTTAACCAGTAATCAAACCATTTCAGATAACGGGTCTGTAAATCAAGGGCAGCTTCTTCACCAAAGTCGTGTTCTCCTATCCGGGAAGATGACTGAGCCGTGTGTCCCCAGGGTCCAACTATCATCTTGATATATTTATTTTTTGATTCTTTTAAAGCAAGATAATTAAGTTTTGTGCCGATCCCATCTCCATCAAACCATCCGGATTGCAGGAATACAGGAATATCAAGAGTCTTCAGTTTATCCATAAAATTAGCCTTTTCCCAGTATCCACCGTTTATATTGTGTTTAATCCATTTTCGCCAGTAAGGGTTCTCTTTCCCGAAAACTTTTTTATCTAAATCTACAACAGGAAGGGACTTAAGTATTTTTTCATATTTTCTTTCATTTATTTTACTTATCACTTTTCCGGAGAGGTCGCCTGTTGCTTCGGTTTCCAGAATTTCTGCCCACCAGAAAGAACCCAGAATGAAAAAAACTCCATACTCGTATGGAATATTATAAAATGGGTCTGGTGGCGCTACATTTGGTATAATAGTTGTTAGATGAGGTGGTTTTGCTGCAGCAGCCCAGAGTTGAACCCAGCCAACATAGGAACCACCTATCATTCCAACTTTACCGGTACACCATTCTCTTGTTCCCAGCCATTCAATAGCATCATAACCATCATTGGATTCATTTACAAATGGTTCCCAGACACCGTCTGAACTGAATCTCCCTCTACAATCCTGAATAGCTACAGCATAGCCTCTTCTGGCATAATACATCCCATCCAGTTCCTGCATCTCCTTTTTATACGGAGTTCTTATTAAAATCACAGGGAATTTCTTTTTATCACTTACGGGAAAATATATGTCTGTTGCCAGCTTGATTCCATCTCTCATAGGTATTTTTACTGTTTCTTTCCTGACTTCAAAAACAGGTTTTGACAATAATGGGTCTTCTGCTCTATAACTTAATAACTCGTCAAATCCTTCCCGAACATAAGCAGCGTATTGAACAGGAACATCCATCAGGTAAATTCTACATTTTTCATCTGCCCAGATATGAATTTTTATGCCTACTAGAAGCAGGTCATACCTTAAAAATGTCCTTTCTTCTTCTTTTATCTTTCTAATCTCTTTACCTTTATATTCCAGTTCTACCTCTTCCATTTTTGTAGGAAAGAGAAATCTTTTAAATTTTTGAACTCCCTTTTTACTCATATCATAGTTTTTCAACATAAAACTCTCGAATACCGGGCCATAGTTATCATAAAGAATGTACTTTTCAGGAAGTGAAATTTTATATTTCTTTTCTTTAACAGTAAATAAAGCGAGGCTATCGACTTTATTTACATAAACGGTATCATTTGGGGAAATGATAACCGCTTTTTTCCAGTTTCCATTGTCATCAGGGATGAATTTTAATACATATTTTACCTGCTGACCTGCCATCGATAGAATGAAATCCCTGTGGTAGTTGCCCTTTTCATCAAGGGAATAATTTATTGTACCGATCTGGGTTTCATTCTTATAAAGCTTAAAAGAAGCAGTGTCTGGTAATTCTATTAAGCTTTGAGCAATTAAGTTTGACTGAATTGCAATAGTCAGGACTGAAACCATAATTATCAATATAAATAAATTTCTTGGTTTCATTTTTCTATTTCTCCTTAAAATTTATCAGGTTTTAATTACTTAACTTATCTAATACT
>QNDJ01000485.1 GCA_003644825.1 Candidatus Zhuqueibacterota bacterium
ATTTTATACTTGAAAAACCTTCTTAAACTTTGTATCTTATTCAAAAACAGATTAATTTTCTAATGGTGATTTAATATGACTGAAAAGCTATATTTGAGAGATTCTTATGAAACTGAATTTTCTGCGGATATTGTAAAGAAGATTGATTTTAAAGGAAGAACTGGTCTGATACTTAATAGAACATATTTTTACCCTGAGTCAGGTGGACAGCTTTGTGATAAAGGCAGGATTAATAATTCCAGTGTCATAGAAGTATTTGAAGATGGTAATAATATTATCCATCTAATTGATTCTGACATACATACTGAAAAAGTAAATGGAAGAATAGATTGGAATTACAGATTTAACAATATGCAGCAGCATACAGGTCAGCATATACTTTCTCAGAGTTTCATCAGATTGTTTAATGCATCTACGATTTCTTCGACTCTTGGTAAAAATGTATGTACAATTGATATTTTAAAGGAAAATTTGAGTTTAGATGAAGTCACTGAAGTAGAAAATGTCGCAAATCGTATAGTTTATGAAAATCGAGCTGTAAGGATTCATTTTCCTGAACCTGGTGAGCTGGATAAATTTCCTCTGCGAAAACTTCCGCCCGAAGGTAAAAAACCGAGAATTATAGAAGTAGAGAGTTTTGATTTTTCTCCCTGTGGAGGAACTCATTGTAAATCCACCGGTGAAGTAGGTATAATAAAAATAAAAAAATGGGAAAGATATAAAGGAAACATAAGGGTGGAGTTCCTGTGTGGATTAAAGGCACTTCGTGATTTTCAGCAAAAAAATATAATTGTTAATAAGTTAATGGAAAAGTTATCAGGAAGAGAGAATGAAATTATTAACAGGACAGAAAAAATTATTGAAGATAATAAAGTACTTAGAAAAAGAAACAATAATCTTTTGAATAAAATACTGGAACAGGAAGTAAAAGAATTATTAAGTATGGGGGACATAAAAAGGGGAAGAAAGATAATCAGAAAAGTATTTATAGATAGAGATATTAATGAAATAAAGAATATTGCAATAAAAATTAAAAGTTATGAGAATTGTATTTCTATTTTAGGTATAAAGGGTGAAAAAGGTCATATTATTTTTTCCTGTTCTGAGAATCTAAATTTGGATATGAATGAACTCATTAGAAGAGTTTTTGCAGAAATTAAAGGAAAGGGAGGTGGAACAAAATTTTTTGCTCAAGGAGGTTGCTCTTCAAATGATGTTGAGTTAGCACTTGAACTGGTAGAACGGTTTCTTTAAATACTATTTATTTTCTTTCTTTTTTTTGTCAGTTTTTTTAAGCTGTTCGATTTTTTCTTTTTCAAATATTTCTGCTCTTTTTTGAGCAATAGTCTTTTCAAGTTCTTTTATCATTCTTTCTTTTTTGAAATCTTCTGAGCTCATTATTTTTCTCCAGATTAATTTATAATCGAATTCAAGATAGTTAAATTTTAGTTGAAAATCAAGGATAATTTTTCGTTTTATAATAACTTAATATTTAGTTTTTTTATGTTGCATTTTATTTTAAATTTAGGTAAAATCAAAAAAAAGGGTTTTTATATGGATAAGTCAATTGATAAAAGATTGGTTATTGGAAAAGATAGTAAAACAGAAGAACAGATAGAGAAAAAGAAAAAAGGTTTATCTACTCCCCGGAAATTAGCTATTGAGAAATTCAGGCTTAAACTTATTCAGGGCAGGTTTAAAGAAGCTGGTAGAATTATCAGGGAATATAATCTTTCTTCCGAGCACATTAAAGAAATAGTAACGAAATTTTTTGAGAATAATGTTTCAAAAGGAAAACTTGAACTTGCTGCAAGAATAGGTAAGGAATTTAAGTTACCACCTGAGAAATATATGAATGCGGCAATCAGTGCTTTTGTATCATATATTAAAAGAGAACGATATAAAGATGCATTCAAGCTTGAAAAGGAGTTTAGAATTCCAAGAGAACAGATAAAAAATGAAATGGATGCTGCTTTTGAAAGAAATATGAACAGAAAACATTATGATATGGCTGCTAGAATTGCTAAAGAATATAATCTTTCCCGTGAGAAAATTAATACAGCAGGTGTTAAGGCATTTAAATCTTATATTATTATGAATAAATTTGATGAGGCATTAAAATTGGCTGAAGATTTGAATCTTCCCTGGAATATTCGAACTGAAGCAGCAATTGAAGAATTTATATTAAGATTCAATAAAGGGAAATATGAAGATGCAAAGTATATAAGGGAGACATTTAAAATTCCTGATGAGAAGATTTATGATACTGTTATAAAAGTATTTAATTATCACCTTGAAAAAGGAATTTTTGAAGTAGCGCAGAGTCTAAGAAAAGAGTATAAATTGCCTGATCGTAAGATTATGGATTCTGTTATTAGAACATTGGAACTCCTCTTAAAAAAGAATGAATTTAAATTAGCTCGTAAAGTTATAAAAGATTATTCAGTTCAAAAAGAACAGGTTTCTGAAATTGCCTGTAAAGTATTTGAAGAAAAACTTATAAAAAAAGATATCGCAAATGCAAGAGTAATTTTAAAGG
>QNDJ01000486.1 GCA_003644825.1 Candidatus Zhuqueibacterota bacterium
AGGTAAAAAAAGCTTTTGAAGATGGATACCAGATTATTGTTGTGGGGAAAAAGGAACACCCTGAAATTATTGGGCTGAAAGGACAGTTTGATGGAAAAATGGAAGTTATTTTAAGCCCTGACTTACCTGAAAGTCTCGACATAAACAGGAAAACCGCCGTTTTTGCTCAAACAACTATTTCGGAAGAAATTTTTGACTGCGTAGTCGAAAACTTAAAAAGGAAATTTAAAAATCTGAAGGTGCATAAAACAATCTGCAGTGCTGTGCTAAGAAGAAAAAAAGAAATTGAGGAATTTCTAAAAAAAATTGATACTCTGATATTCGTTGGTGGGAAAAACAGCTCAAATACAAATGCTCTTTTCGAAGTCTGTAAAAAGATTTTACCGAATTCATTTTTCATTGAAGATGAAAAAGAAATAAATATTGAATGGTTTAAGCGTTCTGAAAATATAGGTATTTCTGGTAGCGCTTCAACACCAAAATGGCTTATGGAAAAAGTAAGAACATTTTTAAATGATAGATTATATAAAAAGGTCGAATCTAAATAATAATAGTTAAATGGGGGTGAAACTATTAAAATAATCGTAAAGGAGGAATAGTTCTGTGTTAAAAGAAGAAGAAAAAAAAGACAACTCTGAGGTTGAAAAAGCTAACATCGAAAATCAAGAAAAAAAGGAGGAAAAAAACATTCAAAATTCTAATGAACCTGTTATTGAAGATGAAGAAAAAGAGTATTCCGATAAGGAATATGAATTTTTTGAAAAAATGTACAGTGAAACATTAAACGAAATAGCCGAGGGAGAAATCGTAAAAGGTAGAATTTTATCAATCAACGATAAAGAAGTAGCTGTTGATATAGGATTTAAATCCGAAGGAACAATCCCGATAGAAGAGTTTGATTCGCCAGAAGATTTAAAAGTCGGGGAAGAAATAGAGGTCTATCTTGACAGTATTGAAGACAAAGATGGACAGCTTGTTTTATCTAAAGAAAAGGCTAATTTTACCCGAATCTGGGAAAAGATTGTTAAAATGTACGAAAATGACCAGATATTAGAAGGAAAATGTGTAAGACGAATAAAAGGTGGAATGGTTGTTGACCTTATGGGTATTGATGCATTTTTACCTGGTTCCCAGATAGATGTAAAACCTATAAGAGATTTTGATGCCTATGTTGGAAAAACCCTGCAATTAAAAGTCGTAAAAGTTAACCATTTAAGAAAAAACATTGTTGTTTCAAGAAGGGTTATAATAGAAGAAGGTCTTTCAAAACAGCGGGAAAAAATACTTGCTGAGCTTGAAAAAGGACAGATAAGAGAAGGAGTTGTTAAAAACATTACAGATTTTGGTGTATTTATCGACCTGGGCGGTGTTGATGGGCTTCTGCATATAACTGATTTATCATGGGGAAGAGTTAATCATCCCTCTGAGATTGTAGATTTTGACCAGAAGATAAAGGTTATGGTTCTTGATTTTGATGAAAACAAGGAAAGAATCTCTTTAGGTTTAAAACAACTTCAACCGCAACCCTGGGATAACATCGAAGAGAGGTTTCCAATCGGGAAAAAGGTAATAGGAAAAGTTGTCAGTATAACTGATTATGGTGCATTTATTGAGCTGGATAAAGGAATAGAAGGACTGATACATATTTCTGAAATGTCCTGGACACAGCACATAATGCATCCATCAAAATTATTAAAAATAGGTGATGAAGTTGAGGCTGTTGTATTGAACATTGATAAAGCAAATAAAAAAATATCCCTCGGGCTAAAGCAAACAGAACCTGACCCCTGGTTAACCCTGGGAAAAAAGTATCCTGTTGGTTCTCAACATAAAGGAATTGTGAGAAACCTCACACATTTTGGTGTTTTCGTTGAATTAGAGGATGGAATCGATGGGCTTGTTCATATTTCTGACCTATCCTGGACAAGAAAAGTCAGACATCCTTCTGAAATAGTAAAAAAAGGAGATGAAATTGACGTCGTTGTTTTAAACATTTCACGACAGGATAGAAGAATATCCCTGGGGCATAAGCAGATCTATGAGAATCCATGGGATAGATTTGAAGAAGTTTATAACGTTGGTGCTGAAACATCCGGCAAAATAGTTCGGTTCATTGAAAAAGGACTCATTGTAGAGCTCCCACTTGGAGTTGAAGGATTTGTTCCTTCAGTTCATCTTACACCGGAATTTAAAAAATCAAATGAAGATAATCTCATAGGCAACGAAATTCAGTTAAAAGTTATTGAATTCGATAAAGAAAATAAAAAGATTGTTCTGTCACACATCGATTTTTTGAAAGACGCTGAAAAAAGAAGTGTTGAAGAATTTATGAAACAGCAACAGAAAAAAAAGGAAGAAACCATAGGAGAAATTATTCCCGAAATTAAAGAAATCAGAGACAAAATTAATATAGAAATGGAAGAAATACCTGAAGAATCAGTTCTTGATAAGGAAACAAAAACAGAAGAAAAAAAAGAACCTAAATTAAAAACGGAAAAAGAAAAAAAATCTGGTGACGAAAAGAAAGCAGAACCGAAA
>QNDJ01000487.1 GCA_003644825.1 Candidatus Zhuqueibacterota bacterium
ATTTATAATACTTCAATTTTGTAATATTCACTGGAGGTTTAAAAATGAATAAAAATACTAAAAAACAGATTCTGGGGGTTTTCATAATTTCAGTTGCTTTGACATTCAGTCTGTCAAATATCTTTGCACAGCAGGATAAATTATGGACAAGAAATATGACAGATTTTAACTGGATGGAATTCAGAGAAATAGTTCCTGAAAAAGTAAATACAGTTCTAATAGCAATTGGAACTGTTGAACCTCATGGTGTTTCCAATAACGGTACAGATAATCTTATTCCTGAAGCCCTCGCAAAGGATATTGCACCTGAGGTTAACGCTCTTGTTGCTCCAACCATATCATACGGATTAACAAGGTCCCTTGATAACTACCCTGGTTCTTTCGGGGTTTCCACCGAAGCTTTTCGGGCTTATGTTTTTGATGTTATTAAAGGTTTACAGAAAATAAAATTTAAAAATATAATTGTTCTTAATGGACACGGACCAAACAGGTCTATATTAAATGAGGTTTGTGAACGTATAACCCGATCAACAGGGGTAAGAACTCTTGTTGTTGATTGGTGGTCTTACTGCTCAGATGTTACACTGGAAGTATTTGGAGAAGATGGCGGACATGCTGGGCTAAATGAAAATTCTATGGTTCTTGCTATCAATCCTGAACTGGTGAAAAAAGAAAGATATTCAAAAAATTTGACAACAATTCTGGATAATACTTATTCTGCTTTTCCCTCACCTGCGCCTATAATTCTTTATAAAAAAGGTGAGGGTTATCTCAAATTCAATAAGAAAAAAGCTGAAGAATACTACAACAAAGTTAAAGAAAAAATAACACAACTTATTAAAAATACAATAAATAAATGGGATTTAATGGGCCTGTAAGTATAACAATATAAAGAACTGTTGAATCTTATACCTTGGTTGATGTCTCAGAAATCTGCTTTATTAATTTACTATGGAGAAAATATTATGTTAAAAGAAATTAGAGTAAAAACAAGTTCACGAGTAGAGTTTAAAAATATTGACAGTGAAATCCAGAAAGTAATAGATGAATCAAAAGTGAATTCTGGTGTTTGCCATATTTTTGTTCCTCATACAACTGCTGCTGTTACTATAAATGAAAATGCTGACCCCAATGTTGTCAGAGATATAATTTCAGAGACAAATAAAATTATACCTTTTAATGATAATTATACCCATCTGGAAGGAAATGCTGCTGCACACATTAAGGCAAGTTTAATTGGTCAATCTGAAACAGTATTTATAGAAAACGGTAGAATGATTCTTGGCACCTGGCAATCCATATTCTTCTGCGAATTCGATGGCCCGAGGACAAGGAAAGTATATGTAAAAATAACATAATATATATTAAATAACTTACATAAATAGAGTTTCATGACTAAAATATATCCTTTTTAGATAATTTTTTGCTGAACCTTGAAAGGAAGAATGTCATTATCCAGCAGGCTAATACCAAATAAAAGAATGGATTTTTTGCGATCTTTATGTTGTTCTGCAGTTCCGAAATCTCAGGATGATAAAATACATTTACATTAAACAATATTAAAAGGATAAAAGAAATAACTACAATAAAAATTAAAAGGATTACAGCCTTACTTAATTTTTTATTTAAGGAACCATCCCAGTAAGTAGAAGCTAATCCGACAAGAAAAAGCACCAGAAAAATAACCGGTGTTAATCTGTTAACGGGATAATCCATAAATAAAGATGAAGTAAAAACTTTTCCTGGTGATTTGATCCATGTGACTTTTTTTTCATCGATGCTAAACAACTTATAATTAGAAGAATGATCGGGTGTTCCCAGTTCAAATTTTTTTCTTTCAACGTACAAAGTAATCCAGGTATGAGGATAACTTCCAAAAGGAAAACCAAAAGTAAGATAACAATTATCATATCCCAGGTTTTTCAGTATAGAAACACCAAGAAGATTTTTTTCACTCTGGGCAGCGCCCCAGCATAACAACTCAGAAACTGTTGGAACATATTTTACCACGCCAAGTAAGTTAAAATAAGTTTTGTTTTTTAGAATTTCATCTACAAAAGATTCCACCATAATAGCTCTATCGACTTCCGAAATATCTTGAGGCAGACCTTTATTAAAAGCATCAGAAAGTTCACTAACAAGTGAATGGGAAGGCTCTACTATACCACTAATATTAAAACTTCTTTTTATAAATGAAGGGTATTTTAACGGATTCGGGGAAAAAAGACCAGGAAAAAGTAAAAACCATATAATTCCTGCTAACACAGAACTTCTAAATAATTTTTCAAGTAAGTTTCCTTTAAAAAAAATTATTATTCCAGCCCATAGAAAAAACACCGGTGCTAAATAAACTATACCCCAGCCCTGAATTAAAAACCCTGAGAAAAAAAATAAAATCGCTATTATGGATATTAATAGTCTAATTTTATCTCTAATCATTGGTTCCAATCTCGTCAGTCCCCATAACAGATGATACACTATTATTATTATAAATAACGTCCCGAACAGAACTTTTCTTCTTTCAGCAC
>QNDJ01000488.1 GCA_003644825.1 Candidatus Zhuqueibacterota bacterium
ATATATAACCTTTCTAAACAAATTCAGCATTGAAACAAAGAGAGAATTACCTGTAATTATATCAAAAAACACCAACCCATCCGTCATTAATTTACTGGAGAATAACTGCCTTAATGAAAATGAAGATTTGGAAGTTAGAGTAAATTCAATAAAAGCTCTCGGCAAAATCGGCGGGAAAAAACATCTTGAAATTATGAGGGAATTATCATATAGTAAAAATCCTCATATTTATAATTCAGCCTATGAATCCTACATCAAAATTAGAAAAAAACTTGACCTTGAAGAAGCTTATCAGGATGTAGAATCTCCAGCCGAAATGATTTTTGAAAAAAACAAAATTGAAGAAATGATTCAGGAAAAAACTTTTTACTCTGTAAAAATCTTTAAAAATTCTCCAGAAATTGCTGAAATAGAAGGCACTATCGTTAAGCTCGGGCCAATCAGTGGTCTCATTTTTTATATTCTTGCAAGAAATGCAATATTTAAAAGACCATACACCATAGATTATATTGCACGAAAACTTGAAAGTATCGATATTTATATATCAAGAGAAAGAATTAAAGATAGAATTAAAGACATCAGAAAAAAGATTCGATTCGCTCTTGGTGATAAAATCGATGAATACAAACTTGTGGAAAATATCAGAAAATACGGTTATAAGATTAACGCCCTGGTTAAAGTTGAATAATAATTTCTATTCTTCAATAAAGATTATTCCAGAAGGAAGAGTAAATGCAAGGTTTTCACCTTTAATTGTTTCATCGATATACTGGAGTGGGTCAATTATACCCAATCTTACAGGTCCTTCCAGGGTTTCTTTTTTGAATCTCCAGAATCGCTTTTCTGCATCTTTTATAATTTCTTCTGAACTTTTCAACTCTTTAAAATTAATTTTATCTTTGAACATTGAGGCATACTTTTCAGCCATATCAACAGTAAAATAAGTCAGCAATCGGAGATTAAAACGAAACTCAGAAGATGTAAGCGACCGCTGAAAATGAACCGACCAGACAAATAACTTTTCTACCCTATCCCTTAATAATGGCGAAGCTAACACAGGTAACATAAATAAGGATGAAAAAGGTAATATATCTTCAACAACCTGTGGCACTCCAGAATATTCAATTGAAAATGGAAAATCTTCAGGATTTATAACATATAAAGGCTTTTCCACATAAATATCAAACTCTTTTAAATGTGTTGATAATACTCCTATTCTTCGATACCTGAATCTTTTTTTAAGAAATTTAATATCTTCCTGTAAACTAATTTTATCTGGAAGATAAAATCCCTTTAAATTTCTAACAATATATATTATTTTCCAGAGTTCCATTACGCATTTTATTAAAAAGTTTATTTTGTTCAGTTCCTTCGAGGTTAACAACAGTTTCTATAACATCAATTATAGCTGCTACATAAGCGTTCAGGTAATCAGCACAGAAAATTGACAGAACATTACCTCTTTACCATTAACAACAACAGTACAAGCCCCTAACCACAACTAAATTTTGTTTCTTTTTAAACTAAAATCAGTTCCTAAAATCCATAATAATATGCAGATTACATCAACTTTAATTGATACAGGGAAAACATTAATCCTGAACTTTATTAACCCCTTATTGTTTTCCAATAAATTAAAAAACTTCATTCTTTAAAACAAATACTAATAAGAATTATTCAAATAAATTGACATATTATCCTTAATCCTGTTCAACTGAATAAGCTCATTAATAACCTGTTATTGCTTGCCAGTACGGTCGAAGCAATCACCTGACTATATAGAAACTATTTATTAACTATTTCCCGTTTTGCAAATATAATAAAACATAGCCGTAGGTCGGGCATCACTGCCCGACCCAGAAAACTTATAAAAAAAGAGTTTTTATAAAGTATATCTCTATTAGATAAAAAGATTGCCACGCCCATACGGGCTCGCAATGACAATTTTGTGTTTTAATACTTTAGAATGTTTAATAAATAAATTTTAATATAAAACTATTATCATATACAAATAGAGTAATCCGTGTAATTCACTGTTTTTTTAAAAACTATGAAGGGGGTGAATGTTTGTAGTGAAAATATAAGATAACAAGAATTTAATTATGGAGCATGGTAACTCAAGCTTCCAGCTTGAGATTTGATTATTATAACTACAACCACATAGTTAAAAATTATGTAAGGTTCTTTAAACATAAATTCTTTTAATTCTTGTAATTCGTTGTTTATATACTACCAGAATGCCACTACCAGAATCGAATTCTGGTAGTGGATAAAACCATCTGGAAGTCTCTGAAGAGACTATTTTAGGGTTTTGGCAATAAAGTTATAATCCTTATAAAACAGTCATTTTAATGACTTACCATTAGATTATTCCAGCACCAGAATTTGATTCTGGTGCGGAAAAAAGAATCAAAAACATTTTCATAGCTTATGTATCATTGTCCGAAATTTTAACATTCAATTTCGCTCCTGATAGAGCTCAATATCCTTATGAAATCTCTTATTTTACATAAATATCACTTCTAC
>QNDJ01000489.1 GCA_003644825.1 Candidatus Zhuqueibacterota bacterium
AGGATGCATTTAAACTAATAAAAAACTACGGGATGGGTGTTATTGTTTCAGATGAAAATAAAAGGGATACTTATGCTGAATATTATCTCAAAAACCCGGAAGAAGTTTTATATTTTCTTAAATTTATAAATAAGCTGTAAAAGGTAATATTATGGAAACAAGTTTTAAATTTTTCACAGAGACAGGAGTAATTATTGCAACCAATATAATTGCAGATAGTCTTCTATCTTTTTTAAATGGTTTAAAAAAGGTAAGTGGTTCATCTATTTTTTTTCATTTGCATCATTCATTATTAAGGAGGCATTTTACAACATCCGATTTTATGAATGATTTTGCAAGATGGGTATGGTTGAATCTTGGTCAACCATCACTTGCAGAAAAGTTAGCTTCAGTTGACCCTCTTTATTTCAGGTCAATTCGGGAAGCAAGACAAAAGATGATTGATATAGTTCAGGGATATGTTGGTGAAGGAGAGTTTGTATACAGGGTTCCTAAAGGAAAAGAATTTAATTTTCTTGAGCTTAAAAGTTTTGTTATTCCGACAGGATTTGAAGCAAATGATTTAAAAAGTTTTCTGAAGGGGTTGAAAAATTCGAGCAGGGGTACATATTTTTATCATCTTATTGAAGCTCCTATCAGAATTCAAAAACCTCAGAACGACTTCTCAGAATGGTTATCAAGTTCGTTAGGAGAAACAGAACTTGCAAAGGAAATAAGTGGGATTAATCCATATACTTATAACCTCTGGGAAATTAAAAAGTTAATTATTGATTGTGTAAAAAGGAGACTTGCTAAATGAGTAAAAGAAAATTAAATGACTATATAAAAATTCTTGGTAGAGAGGAGATAAAAGAGATAAAAAAGTTTGGCGATTATCTATCAGGGTGTTCAATTCAGCATATAAATTCTACCAGAGTCGGTGGTGGGGTAGCAGAAATACTGGAGAATCTAATTCCTCTTATGAGAGAGGTCGGGCTATCTGCAAAATGGTCTGTGTTAGAAGGAACTCAGGAATTTTATAATGTAACAAAAGCTTTTCATAATGCACTGCATGGTCAGGATATAGAGATTACCCCCGAAATGTTTGATATATATATTGAAAATAATAAAAGAAATTATAAATTGATTGATAATGATGAAGATTTTATTGTTCTACATGACCCTCAGCCTCTGAGCTTGATTGAGAAAAGAAAAAAGAATAAAACAAAGTGGGTATGGAGATGCCATATTGACCTCTCTGAAGCTGATATTCGTCTGTGGGGTATGTTGAGAATGTATGTTGAAAAGGCTGATGGTGCTGTTTTTCATCTACCAGAATATGCTAAAGGATTATACATAGACCAGTATATTATTCCGCCAGCAATAGACCCTTTGAGTGATAAAAACAGGGAACTTCCCGATGAAGTTATTAATGAAACTATTGAAAAATTTAATATAGATAAAAATAGACCGATAATCTTACAGGTTTCCAGATTTGATAGGTTGAAAGACCCGGTGGGTGTAATTGAGGTATTTAAGATTGTAAAGAGATGGCATAACTGTCAGCTTGTTCTTGCAGGCGGTGCTGCTTCGGATGACCCTGAAGGCGAAAAGGTTCTGAATGAGGTAAGAGAAAGAAGCGAAGGAGACCCGGATATTCATATATTAAATTTACCTCCAGACAGCCATATAGAAATTAATGCTCTTCAAAGAGCAGCCACAATAGTTCTACAAAAATCCGTAAGAGAGGGTTTTGGGCTTGTTGTAACAGAGGCAATGTGGAAAGGTAAACCAGTAATAGGTGGTGCAGTTGGTGGCATTCAACGTCAAATAATTCACGGTGAAACAGGGTTTCTTACCCAGACAATCGAAGGAACAGCATTCAGAGTAAGACAACTACTCGGAAATCCTGGTCTGGCAAATAGGCTCGGAAGACAGGGAAAAGAGTATGTTCGATCAAATTTTCTCCTTCCTACATATTTAAAAAACTGGATTCTTTTATTATTGTCCCTTAAACATCCAGAAAGAGGAATAATTAATCTCGGTTAATGAAAAAAGTTTTTTATGCCTGCTTTTTATTTTTGAATTTATTATTGTTCTGTAATAATAAATGATAAAAAAGATTCTTAATGTTTTGAATATATTTTTTGTTCTCTGTTTGATGTTTTCTCCTTTATTTTCTTATCAGGATAATTTTAGGCTTTTAAAGTCCGATAAAGATAGAGTGGTTATAGAGTATATTCCGGGAAGGTTCAGAGCTATAAGTTTTTTTGAAAATGGAATAAAATATACAATTCCTGGATTTGATGATTGTGGTTATGCTCCACGTTCAGGGTATCCTCAGCTTCCTGTAAGGAGTAAGTTAATTGGAATCCCCATAAATGCTGATATTAAACTGCGAATAATTGATTCAAATTCCGATAGAATTCCAGATGTAAACGTTCCTCCTTACTCCTATTTACTTCGGGAGTATATTAAAAACAAGGAAATATATAATTTGAATAATAATTTTCCTTCTTCACCTGCAGAGATTGAATTTATTGG
>QNDJ01000490.1 GCA_003644825.1 Candidatus Zhuqueibacterota bacterium
CCTATAAATAGAAAACATGCAAAATTTATACCTGAAATATCCTTTGATAGAACTGATAAGTACTCTTTCTAAGATTTAAAATTTAAATCTTTTGAGCCAAATATTGGTTAGATATAAATTTAAAAATTAAACATTTTTTCTTTTGTGATTGGTATTTATTTTGAACTTTGTTTTAAATGTAAAACTATTTAAATTTAATACTGGGTATTAGTTGAAAAGTTTAAAAGTGTTCATTTTCAGTTTTAAAGGCGGATAATTGTATTGCAGTAGTGTTTTGGTAAAGTATGTGTTGTGTTGGTTTTTAATAAGATGTATTTTACAAAAAAAATTAAAAATTAATAATGTGAGGGTTATATGAGAAAGATAAAAAGAAGAGATTTCATTTATGGGGCTGGTCTGTTGTCAGCTTCATTTCCATTGTTTAGAAATATTCTTAATAATGGAAGTATTCTAAGGTATAATAGTAATTGTGACCCCTGGTTAGAAATTAATCTAAGCAATATTGAATGGAATGTAAATCAACTCAGAAAATGGGTAAGAAATAAGCCTATTATGGCGGTAATAAAAGGTAATGCTTACGGTCATGGATTGGTCAAGGTGGGGAAATTTCTGGAAAAAATAAAGATTTATGCCCTTGCTGTAGGAAAACTTCAGGAGGCTATTGAGTTGAGAAGAAATGGGGTTAAGTGTCCTGTTCTTAACTTTGGCCCTTTTTCTGAAGAAGATACTGAATTAATTATTAGAAGTAATATTTCACAAACTGTGTATAGTGATAATGTTTTGGCACTGAATAAAATGGCTAAAAAGTTAAATACACAGGCAAATGTTCATATTAATATTGACACTGGACTTGGGAGAGTTGGTGTTCCTCATTACACAGCTTTATCATTTATTGAGAATGTTTCGAAGTTAGATTATATAAAGATTGAAGGAGTTTTTACAGTTTTCACAGAAGAAAAAAATTTTGATAGAATTCAATTAGATCGGTTTTTAAGGATTTGTAATGATGCCAAAAGAAAAGGAATTTCAGTAGGTCTTCGGCATGTAGCCAGTAGTGCTGGTTTGCTTGGATTTCCTGAGTCTCATCTGGATATGGTTCGTCCTGGCATTTGTATTTATGGGCATTACCCCTCTGATGAAGAATATAAACTGAAGAAGATAGAATTAAAACCAGCATTATCTTTAAAAACAAGAGTGTCATATATAAAGAAGTTGAGGCCAGGAGATTCTATTTCATATCACAGAAAATTTGTTGCAAAAAAAGAAGAAACAGTAGTAACTGCTTCTCTTGGATACTCAGATGGTTTTCCTGTTAATGTTATTGGAAAAGCAAATGCTATTATAAAAAATGAAAAATTTCCACTAATTGCCGCAGTAACAGCAAATCATATTTCCATTAAAGTAACAGGAAAAGACAATATTAAAATTGGTGATGAAGTTGTATTGATTGGAAGTCAGGGAGATTGCAGAATTTCTGCTGAAGAACTTGCTGAAGCATCCGATACTTCAGTATATAAAGTTATTATATGGTTAAATCCTTTATTACCAAGATATTATATATAATACGTTTCAAAGTTCGTTCTGGTTTTAAATTTTTAAATGGAAAATGATAGGGGATTCAATAAGAAATGAGATTGAAAACATAATTAAAAGTTCTGTTAAAACACCATTTATCCTGGGTTTTTCAGACCTTAGGGACAGTGTTCCTGAAAAATACAGGTCTTTATTTTATGGAATTACAGTAGGATTAAAGCTTGATGATAATGTAATTGACCAGATTAAAGAGTATGGTCCAACTAAAGAATATGTTAATCTTTATTATGAAACTAATAAAAACCTGAAAAACATTGGTTTAAAAATAAAGGATTTGATTAATAGAAAAAATAGTAGAGCTGTAATTGTAGGTGCAACAGTTTCAGGTAAAGATGTTGGCTATCTTAAAAATCTTACTTGTGAATTTTCTCACAAAGTTGCTGCAACAAGAAGTGGTCTTGGATGGATAGGTAAAAGTGCTCTTTTTATTTCAAGGGAATTTGGAGCCAGAGTTAGATTAATTACGATTTTAACTGATACGAAACTCGAAACAGGTGTTCCATTTAAAGAAAGTATGTGTAATAAGTGCAGTGTCTGTGTGGATAGATGTCCTGCTGGTGCAATAAGTGGGAAAAACTGGTTTTCTGGAATGAAAAGAGAAGATTTTTTTAATGCTTTTAAATGTAAAGAAACAGGAACATACCTTACAAAGAAAAATACAGGTGTTGACGATTGTATCTGTGGAATATGTGTTTCTGTTTGCCCTGTTGGAGTCAGGGTTTATTAACAAGACAGCAATTTTTGTAGAAATCTATAAGTGCTTCTTTATATGGTTTTGGACTGAATTCTAATTCTTTTATAGCAAGTGATATATCTAAGATTTGATCTGACTGAAATCTTTTAAGTCTTTCGATAGAGAAAGCAGGATTTGATGATATAGTTTCATTGATTTTTGAAACTATTTTTAAGATCGAATAAGGGA
>QNDJ01000491.1 GCA_003644825.1 Candidatus Zhuqueibacterota bacterium
AACAGGAACACTTATAATAAAAGATATAATGAAATTTATAAACCACATCAAAAGAATCAGTCTTTTGTGGAAAAAGGGTTGTATATTACCTGTTTTTAGTGCTTTTAAAACTTTCATTATAATATTCTATATTCAACTGAAAAAGTGACATAATTCCAGAATGTTCTGAATCCAGAACATCCATTTAAAAAACCACTTTAAAGTTCCTCTGAGAACGGGTTTTAACATTTTACTATTATTTGTAATATTTATATCTAAAGGAATTTTATTGTCTGGGTCTACAATTGCATATTCAACTTTATAAGGCTTTATATACTCAAACTTTTTCCATCTTTTTTTGCCATTCCAATTTTCTTTTATTATTTCCCCGTTTTCAAACTTCACTTCAATTTCTACAGGAAAAATCACCTCTCCAAGCCTTCTTACATATACAGTATTTTTGAATAACATTTTGTTTTGCATTTTAATTTTTGCAAGGGAATCAATATCTTTTTGATATATAGTTATATTACGATTTCCTCTATCAAAAACGCCTCTTGCAGGTTTTATTCTCTTACATATTATCTTTGAAATTGAATAATCAAGTTCATTTGTTCCATATAAAACCTGATTAAAAAACCATCTAAAATTTTTTCCTGTGATTTCTTCAAGGTTATTTATAAAATCTTCCGGACCCGGATGTTTATATCTCCACTTTTCAAAGAAAGCTTTCAACACTTTATTCATCTGCTTCTGACCGATGTGCATCTCAATAGTTTTAAGCATCAAAGCAGCTTTTGTATAATAGAACCTTCCGCCACCGTTATAGAACTCCCAGCAGAACTTCTGTATTGGGTCACTTTCTGGGTCAACAATATACATCGCCTTTTGCAGGTCAATCATACTAATAGATAACTCATTAAAAAATATAGATTGAATTTTCTTCGGATAAATTACACCGGCAACATTTATATCAGCGGAATAAGTGTTAAGTCCTTCGTCAAGCCAGGCATTTTCAAATTCATTATTTCCAACCATTCCATACCACCACTGATGTCCTACTTCGTGAACAACAACTTCATCAATAAAGGGAATCCTGTTCAGAGGCCAGAATTTTAACAGATATGAAGTCCCCGCTGTAATAAGGTTTGGATATTCCATACCACCAGAATTCGCACCTTTTGCAGGGTCAACAATAGTTAATTTTTTATACGGGTATGGTCCAAACCACAAACCGTAATATTTCAATACATCTTTAGCCCTCTGTATATAGGAAGAAACGGTAAACTCATGGCCAGGTTGACAGAGATAAATTATATCTACATCTTTAAGGCCATAATAATGAAACTTATCTTTAAATACAATAAAATCAGGATCAGCGGTCCAGGCAAAATCATGAATTTTTTCCCCATAAAAAGATAAAGTTTTTGTTCCATTAAGATTATCCTTTTCACTTAACTTGATACCGGTTGCACCAACAATGAAATTTGAAGGCACAGTTAATGTTACCTCAAAGGTCCCAAAATCTGAATAGAACTCACTCGAAGCATGAAATTGATGACAATTCCATCCACTTCTTTTTGCCCCTCTTTTACCCTTTTCTTCATATACCCCAATTTTAGGATACCATTGACATACAAAAAAGAAATTATTGCTGTATCCTACTCTTCTAATAGCTTTAGGAAGTTTTGAATAAAATTCAATTTCAATTGTTATCTTTTGATGTGGTTTTATCGATTCAGGAAGAATCACTCTCATTACTGTCTGGTCTTCTCTATTTTCATCATCAGGTTGAATATATTCAATCCTCCTTGTTAAATCATCACCATTAAATATTTTAAATGATAATATATCAATCCATCCCCATTCATCTTCTTTTAAAGAAGCAAAACCAATTTCTTTAAAATAAGTGCTTTTATTATTCTTAAAACCATTCAAATACAGGTGAAATTGCAAATCTTTTACTTCTTCCGAGGAGTCATTATACCAGGTAAGTATTTCATATCCTGGTATACTTTTCTCCCTGACATTTAACTTTGCATTAATTTTATAGTTTACAATTTCAGTGTTTTGAGTATATAAAGTATTACTTGAAATAAATACAATAATAATTGTTATTCTAACATAAATATATATATTTCTTAAACTCATAAGTTAAGACCGAAAATAAAATAATATGTAATATATCTTATAAAAGTTAATATCACAAAAAACAATAATCAAGGATTTTGTAAAAAAGAAAAAAATAAAAAATTATGGGAAGAAGAATACTATAAAGAAATTATTTCACTTTTTCATAATCTAATAATTTATATCCCTTAATATACTCTCTTATATATTTTCTTACATCCTGCATATTAAACCTGTACATTCTTTTAAGAAAACCAATATTTCTTTTTTTTGATACATTCTGTGGTAAACTTAATTTTGAAATTAGATATTGTGAAGGAACCTCTGTAATATTTTCTATATCTTCAAGGGACATACTTCCATTTATTTCTATTTTTTTGCCCCTGATTTCTATAAATT
>QNDJ01000492.1 GCA_003644825.1 Candidatus Zhuqueibacterota bacterium
AATATCTATCGTATAAAATCCTAAGATGAGATTCTTTTATCTTCTCTCTAAACTCATAGTATTTTTCTGAGTGAATTTTTATTTCATTTACAGGTCTATATGGAATCTCTTTCTTACTTAATTCTTTTATGTAAGGTTCCTTGTAACCCAGCCAGAAAAGTTCTAATTTAGTTGATCTTATATATTCCTGAGCTTGTAAATAAGGTGGTGATGTTATAAGAATATTCACATTGTTATCTAATTTTGTTTCTAATGTGTCTATTCCTGATCTAATTCTATATTCAACTTGTTTAGGATTTAAGCGATTATATTCCCAAACTTTCTTTAAAAGTTTACCTATCTCTTTCTCAAGCATATTGTAAAATTGAAATTTCCAGTTATTTTTCAAAAGTTCTTCTATCTTCTTTCTTGAATACTTTGATTTATATAGTTTATGGACCTTTTCATCACCGTAAGAAAAATATCTTGTTACATTTATTAAAGGTATTAAAAGCACATATTTAGTTTCATCTGTTAATGAATGAACAAAACCCCAAGTTTTTGAGAGAATAGGAATAAACTCTTCGGGAAACCAATAATTTAAATTAGACCATTTTGGGATAAAGTCCTGTTGAGAGTTTTTGATTTCTTTCATTAACTTAAAAATGTTTATTTTAGGCCTTTCCATAATAGCAGTATCATGTATTATATTTATTATCGGATTTAAATCCCATAATTCGTAATCGTATCCATACACTTTTGATACTACACCAACGGTACCATAACCTGCAAAAGGGTCAAATATCTTCATGTTTGATTTGGCATATTTTTTTAATACATAAGCAATTACTTGCGGTATGAACTTTGCAGGATATTTGTAAATGGCAAAGGTACCATAGGTAGTTGATGGAATTTCAGGAATTGTGTTTCTAAAAAGTATAGATACCTTATTGGAAGAATTATCTGTATTTCGGATTTTTTTCTCAATATTTTCAGGTTCTTCTTCAGTCCATAGTTTCAATTGATTGGATTTTTTCCATTCATTAGTCACTATATTTTTCACCTTTTATTATTTCTATGCCCATCATTTCCTATAACACATTTATATCCGTAGCAAATAATTCCACTATCTCCTTCAGATTGAATTTTTCTGAAGACCATTTTCACTTTCTGACCGATACTAATCTCATCAAAGGAACAGTCCACAATCTGGGCAGTAAGTTTTGCTCCACCATCCATCTCGACAATACCGATTGCATAAGGGGATTCTAACTTGAAGTTTGCAGGTGGAACATATATTATAGTGTATGTTAATATTTTACCTTCTTCGCTGAGTTTAATTGTTTCAAACTCTTTATTATGACATTCAGGGCAAACAAGCCTTGGTGGAAATGCAATAAAACCACAATTTTTACATTTTCCGGCTTCTAATCTATATCTCTGGGGAATTTCTCTTGTATATCTTGGGCTTGGCATTATATCACCTCCAGTATATGTACTACAGAACTTCCACCGGAGCCACCCATATTTTGAGCAAGACCAATCTTTGCTTCTTTAACCTGTCTTTCTCCGGCATTTCCTGTAAGTTGTTCATAGATTTCAACAATTTGAGCAATCCCGGTAGCACCAACAGGATGCCCCTTTGATTTTAATCCTCCACTGGTATTGACCGGAATTTTTCCATCCAATTGTGTTAAACCTTCCTCAACCGCTTTTCCTCCTTTCCCTTTTTCAAAAAGACCAATATCTTCTGTACAGCAAATCTCTGCAATCGTAAAACAATCGTGTACCTCAACTACATCTATATCTTCTGGTTTCTTATCTGCCATTTCATAAGCTTTTTTTGCAGATGTTACTACGGCATTTAATGTCGTAATATCTTTTCTGCTATGCAAAGCTATTGAATCGGTTCCCTGCCCGGAACCTATTACTTTAACAGGCACACCTTTAAAATTTTTTGCTACGTCCATTGAACACAAAATGACAGCTGCTGCTCCATCTGAAACAGGTGAACAATCAAGCAGTCTTAAGGGGTCTGCCACCATTGTTGAATTCAAAACATTCTCGACGGATATTTTCATCGGGAACTGAGCATTCTTATTTCTGGAACCATTCTCATGATTTTTAACAGCAACCATTGCCAACTGCTCTCTTGTTGTACCGTATTTATGCATATGTGCCCTCGCAATTAAAGCATAAAGGCCCGGAAATGTAATTCCGTGATAAACCTCATACTCCTGGTCAGCAGCAGATGCCAGAGCAAATGTAGCATCAGCCCCATCTGTCATCTTTTCGACACCACCAGCAAGAACAATATCACTCATTCCAGAAGCAATCTCTATAAAAGCCTGCCGAAATGCTATTCCTCCTGATGCACAGGCTGATTCCACTCTCGTTGATGGAATTGGAGTTACCCCGAGATAATCTGCCATCAGTGAACCTATATGCTCCTGATTAACAAAAAGACCACTGCTCATTGCTCCAATGTACATAGAGTCTATGTGGTCTACACCCGCATTATCAAT
>QNDJ01000493.1 GCA_003644825.1 Candidatus Zhuqueibacterota bacterium
CTTTAATTTTAATATTTCACTGTATCTTTTATCTATTAAACCCAGTTTAACCATATCAATTCCAAGAGTAGTTTCGATTGTATTAAATAACTCACTCATAATTTTACTTAATGGCTCAGACGAGTTTAACCTGAATGCAATATGAGAAAGCAAGCTTTCTTTTTTAAGTAAAAAATCAATCTGCTTCTGTTCTTTAGTTGCCTCAGTTTTATCATTCTTTTCCTTATGGATATTTGTTATGAATTCCCATCTTCCACTTCTTCTGGTCACAGTAAAATTATGATTGGAAATAACATCTAAAGTTTTTAATGGATTGTACTCCGTAGCAGAATAGAAACAAACTGAAGTTATTTTATAATTTTTAATCTCGTTATTTAAAACTGATTCATAATAAACTAATTTTTCCCAGTTTATATCATCCAGACAGGAGAGATTTTGTGCAAATCGAACACCTGTAAAACCAGCCTGTTTAGCCTGTTTTTCTTTTTCAAATAAAAATTTTAGTGCTTTTTCCGGGTAGAAATTCCCTTTTCTATCACAAAATTTACTGAATTTAACTATTTCAAACTGTTTCTTTTTAATGAAGTTTTCAAAATTCAAAAAATACTTCTTAATTAACCCATCTTTTCCATTTATTATTAACTTTGAAATGAATAATAAACATAATTCATTTTTGCTCAATCCTGCTTTAAAATACGGTATTAAAACATCTATTAAATCTTTTTCATTCTCATAAAACTGACATATATGGCTACCAGTTTGAATACAATCAATAATTTCAGTTCCAGTTTTCCTTACCGTTTTTATCACTATGTCATCGCCTCCTTTTAGCTATTAATAACTCAGTTTGCAATATTATCAGTCATATTCCGGCTGGAAGGTACTCCTGAAACTGATAGATCTATTATCCTTGCTGTATCAATAACAAGAATAACCTTTCCATTTTTTAAAATTGAAACCCCATTTATCCCCTCTACTTTATTATTAAGCTTTTTAATTACAATTTTTTGCTGGTTTATGAACTTATCTACAATTAAACCCAATCTTCTATTATCATTCTTAACGATAACTATTGATTTTGCACCTGAATCTTCTCTATAAACATTATTTATACCAAGCAGTTCTGAAAGCTCAACAACCCTTACTATTTTGTTATGTAGAGTAATAAATTTACCTTTTATTATTTTATTAATATCGTTTTCAGGAATAATAGTAATCTCAACTATATCATCTGATAATATTGCAAACTGTTCAGACATCACCTGAACGATTAAAGAATTTCTGACAATAGAAACAAGAGATAATGGCATAGTAATCGATATTGTTGTTCCTTTACCCTTCTCACTATTAATATCAATGGAACCATTACACTTATTAATATTTGTTAAAACCACATCCATACCGACGCCTCTGCCAGAGACCCCGGATATTTTCTCAGCAGTAGAGAACCCGGGATTGAAAATAAATTTATTTATGTCTTTATCAGACATTATTCGAGCCTGTTCTTTCGTAATAAGGTTTTTTTCAATTGCCTTCATTTTTACCTTATTAGTATCTATGCCTCTTCCATCATCGGAAATCTCTATTCTTACCATATCATTCTTTAATGAAGTTTTAACAATAATTGTTCCATATTCAGGCTTGTTCAATTTTCTTCTTTCTTCAGGACTTTCAATCCCATGATCAACACTATTCCTTATAATATGGACTAAAGGGTCTTCAAGTAAATCAAGCAGACTTTTATCAATGCAGGTTGCCTCTCCTGCAGTTACAAATTTAACCTCTTTACCGAGCTCGTTAGCAAGGTTCCTGACAATCCTGGGAAACCTCTGTAAAAGATGCTTTATCGGTATCATCCTGACTTCCAGAACGCTCTTTTGTAAATCATCTGAGATTTGTTCCAGGCTATTAACTGCCTCTTTTAGCTCTTTTGCAGATTTAGAGTCATTATTATTTTTTTCGAGCTTAGTTTGGATATATTTGAAAACCTCCTGGGTAGTTACAAGTTCACTTACATAATTAAAAAATTTATCAATTCTTTCCTGGTCAATACGAATTGTTTTTTTTGTTTCTTCTGCTGATAACGGTTTATCTTCGCTTCTTCTGGATTCACCCAATCTTCGTGTTCTCTTTCTTCTTTCCTTTCTGATTACTTTATTAAAAAAATCGGTAATTTTATCCAGTTCAACATTTATAATCCCCACAATTTCCTCTTCAAATCCCACCAGCGGGTGATTTACAACTGTAGCTATAGTTTCATAAAAATCATTACAACATTTCACCTTTTCTTTATCGGATTCAGAGAAAATCCCTATTAATCTCTGGATATTTGTTTTTAGCAGATTTCCAGCTTCAGAATCTTTCTTGTTTTTCTTCAACCTCTCGTATGATGAAAAAATTGCCAGCATCACTTCTGTATAATCTTTACCATCATAAAAATAAAGAAATTCCTCCCTTTTTGTCCTGTTATCTTTTTTTCTTTTTGCTTCATAAAATTTTTCA